>JAITKD010000246.1 GCA_031278575.1 Spirochaetaceae bacterium
TCCGCGGCAGTGCAGGGTACGGTAAGCCCCCAGTTTTCCAGTACCTCCGGGTGTATTTCCCCAAACACGCCGGCGATCTCCCCCTGATACCGGATGAGGGCGGCCCGGCCGGGGATAAACCGGGGATCCCCGGATTCCTCCACCGTGTATTCCCGGTGGAGATAATAAAACAGGGTCTGGATCTGCCCCGCGGCGGTGTTAAAATTGGCCTCCTTGTCGGCGTGGAGGAATCCCAGATATTGCCGGGTACTGGCCCCGTAATTTTCCGCGGGATTCCGGTAGACCACTTTACCGATTTCAAAGATCCGGTGGGGGTATGCCGAATGGCCCGACACGGATTCGCTCATTAAAAGGGAGGCCAATACGCCGTCCCGGACATATTCGTAGTTTTCGGTCATGGGGTTGGATATGCGGATGATCCGTGAACCATCCCCCCGCATATTTTCCACGAAGTCCTTCCGGGAACCCAGGTAATTGTAGATCATCTCCTGGTACCCCATGCCGACGAGGAGTTCCTTCACCTTCCGGCTGAACATGGTGACGGGGGTAAGCCTGCCTACGGTAAAATCCCGGGGCCGTTCGGGTTTAAACGTGTTAAGCCCCCGGCCTATCATCACATCCTCCGCCACATCCGCGGCGTGGAGAAAATCGTTCCGGTATTCCGGGGGATAGGCCCTAATACCCGCCGATTCGGTCTTTTCACCCCGCTCAATGGCAACGGCCTTTTCCGCCTTGCAGCCCATCCGTTCCAGGGCGGTGATACAAACATCGGCGTCGAGTTTTTCCCCCAGGAATTTTTCGATCCGGGCGAAGGAACAGAACACCGGCTCCTGGAAGTAGTAGGGGGTGGTGAGTTTCCTGCCGAAAGGGGTGTCGTATTCATATTCAATTTCCACGGGCTCAATGGTGCAGCCCTGATCCGCCAGATCGCAGGCCATGATGGACGCCGCCAGGGTTACCGAAGGCTGGTCGGTCCCGGTAAGTTCCACAAAAAGGTCCGTGTCCCCCACCTGGACCGCCCCCAGGTCCGCGGAGTTGATGATCGGCGGATAGGAGAGGACCGCCCCTTTCGCGTCCACCAACAGGGGGTGCAGGGGCTCATGCTCCAGGATAAAGGCGTATTCCTTGCCCTTGGGGTGCTGCCGTAATATTTCCCGGAGGGTGAGGGGCGCGTCCCACTGGAGGGGCACAAAGGAAACGCTGTCGGGGTCCACCGCCTTGTAGATGATGGGCCATTGGATGATGGCGATCCGGTAGAGGCCCATGGAAATGGTCCGCCGCTTCCGGCCGTAATTCCAGGCCAGCTTCTCCTGGGTCTGGATCATGTCCCGTAAAGCGGTGTCGGTGACGGCCTTCCCCGATGCGATAAACCCCGCGAGGAAGGGCCGCACCCCCTTAACCGTGGCTTCCACCCGTATGGTGCGGGCGGCGGGCCTGGGTTTACCCGGGGATGAAAAAAAGGGGTACTCCGGCGCTTTGCCCCCCTGGTGGAGGCGAAGCTGCCGGGCGCAGCCCGCGGCGGCCCAGAGATCGGGCCGGTTGGTATCGTTCAACTCAATTTTCAGGGTCCGCTCCCCCGGGGGGAGGCTTTTATCCGAATCCTCGTCCAACTCCGCCTTGGCGCAGGTGAGGGCATCCTCAAATTCTTCCCGGGTTTCCCAGCGGCGGCCCGCCAGGGCATAAAAAACTTCTTCGTTAACGTCGATTTTAGGCATTTTGCTGTTCCCTTGTGTTACCGGCAGTCTACCACCATGAAGCCCCCCGAACAAGCCGCCTGGGCGCCCTGATTACCCGCAATGATCCGAAAATATAGCGCCTTCCGGCCCCCAAGGCCGCAAAAAAGTTCAGTTTCCCCTGATTGGGGCTATGGCTGCCTGAAGGCGGCCATAGCCTATCCGGCCGTAAAAAATCTTTGGAGGTGAGGGGAATTGAACCCCTGACCTTTTGAATGCCATTCAAACGCTCTAGCCAACTGAGCTACACCCCCGTGATGGTTAAATATATCTTAATCCTTAGGATCGTGTCAAGTCGTTCGTGATATACTGTAAAATATGATAATCAGTGTGTCCCGGCGCGGGGATATTCCCCGGTTTCAGTTTGATTGGTTTATGGAACGGCTGGAGGAGGGATTTGTCGACGTGGGGAACCCCTTTAACGCCGCCCAGGTCCGGCGGGTGTCCCTGAACCCCCGGGACGCTGAGGTTTTGGTTTTTTGGACCAGGGACCCTCGGGCCATCCTGACCCATGGGGAGACGCTGGAAGGCCGGGGGTACCGCTTTTACGTGATGACTACCCTGACCGGTTATCCCGCTGTTCTGGAGCCGGATATGCCCGCGCCGCAAGCCGTTATCACCGCCATGGAGGGACTGGCGGACAAACTGGGGCCGGAACGGAACATTTGGCGGTACGATCCCCTGTTCCTTTCTACCGGTACGGATCCGGCCTTTCATATCCGGAATTTCCGGCTGCTGTCCCAGGCCCTGAAGGGAAAGGTCCGCCGGGTCATCATCAGCGTCTACGATGAATACGGCGGCGCGAAACGGCGTATAGCCGCCCGGGAAAAGGCCGGAACCTTAAAACCGCTGCCCCATTATACCCCGGAAGGGACGTTACTTCCCGGGGTTCGGGAGCTTTTATCGGACCTGGCCCACATGGCCCGGGAAGCCGGTATGGATATGTGTGCCTGTGCGGAGGCGGAAAATCTTGAGGGCCTGGGGATATCCGCCGGCGCCTGCGTTGACGGCGGACTTATTTCGGGGTTATGGGGCATAAAAACAGGGGATAAAGACAAAAACCAGCGGCCCCGGTGCGGCTGCGTCCCCAGTGTGGATATAGGCCGCTATGGTTCCTGTCCGGCGGGCTGCCTGTACTGTTACGCCCGGCGTTAAAATCCGCGTTCCCTTGACCGGCGTATGAAGCGGAACGTGATACCGGCCCTCCGCCCCGGGAGGCTCCCTGGGGGGCCGCATTGCGGAAAAACCGATTTGCCGCTATGGTTATCCCATGAGCAGTTCCCTCCGGTCCCTGGTGCGTCATGGTTCTTCCCTGTCCCTGCTTACCCTGGTTTCCCGGGTTTTGGGTTTGGTCCGGGAGATGACCAAGGCGGCGCTTTTGGGGACCAGCGCCCTTTCGGACGCCTTTTCCGTGGCCTTCTTGATCCCCAACCTGTTCCGCCGGCTTTTTGCGGAAGGTTCCATCTCCGTGGCCTTTATCCCAACCTTCAAGGAATACCTCCTGGAAAATGATCGGGATAGGATCCGGGAATTCCTCTCCTGTATTTGTACTTTTTTGACTTTTTTCGTAACCCTGGCGGTGATGGCCGGTATCCTCCTCACCCCCCTTTTGGTTCCTGTTTTCGGCATAGAAGCATTGGACGAAACCATTTTGTTAACCCGCCTGATGTTCCCCTTCCTGGCCTTTATTTCCCTGGCGGCCTTTTTTCAGGGTATCCTGAACAGCGTCCGGATCTTCGCACCCTCGGGGCTTGCCCCGATCCTGCTCAACCTGGTCACCATTTTGTGCGCCTACGGTCTCCGTCCGGTTACCGCGAACCCCGCCCGGGCCATGGCCGTGGGGATCCTCCTGGGGGGCTTTCTGGAAGCGGCCGTCCAGCTCCCCTTTGTGCTGAAAAAGGGGTTCCGGTTTTTTTTTACAAGCCTGAAACGGGCGATACAAAACCCCGGTACCCGGGCGGTCCTCAGGCTCGTCGGGCCCACGGTCATCGGTATGGCGGCCTACCAGCTTAACGACCTGGTTTCCACGGCCCTGGCGGGGAACGCCGGGGAAGGGGTGGTCTCCAGCCTGCAATACTCCCTCCGGCTCCAGGAACTCATCCTGGGGGTATTTGCGGTTTCCATCGGGACGGTACTCCTGCCGGACCTGGCGGAGGACGCCAAAACCGCCCGTTGGGAAAGTTATAACCACCGGCTCCTTTCGGCTATGGATATTATCGCCCTCGTTACCATTCCCGTTACGTTTTTTTCCCTTGCCCAGGGGGAGGCGCTGATCCGCCTCCTCTTCCAGACCCGGAGTTTTGACGAGGAATCGGTCCGGCTGACCCGGGCCGCCTTTACCTTCCATATGCCGGGGCTTTTTTTTATCGCCCTGAACCGCATCTTGGCCCCGGCCTTTTATGCCCAGAGCAATTCCAAATCCCCCACCCTGGCGGGGCTGTTGTCCTTTGGGGTAAACATAATTTTGGCGGCGATCCTCGCGGAGCCCCTGAAAGGGTCGGGAATCGCCCTGGCCCTGTCCCTGGCGGGCGCGGTAAATACCGCGCTGCTCCTCTTTTTTCTCCGCCGCAACCCCCATATCGCCGTGGGTAGGGCCCTGCGTTCAGCGCTGGCCTATGCTCTCAAGCTCGTCCTCTTTTCCGGAGCCGCCCTAGTCCCGGTCCTATGGGTAAGCCCCCGGCTCACCGCCCTTTTTTCAGGCCATGGCCGGCTTGCCGCCCAAGGCATCCCCCTGGCAGTTTCCCTTGCCCTTTTTGTTATGGTGGGGATATTCCTCCTCATTATCACCGGGGACAGACAGGCCCGGGCCATAATCAACATATTCCGGCGCCGCAGTACCTTGTAAAGACCAAAGATACC
>JAITKD010000068.1 GCA_031278575.1 Spirochaetaceae bacterium
TCCATACCCCTGGCAAAATGCCCCCGGTGCGGTGGGGATATCGTGGCCCGTAAAACCCGGGGACGGGGTAAAGAGTTTTACGGATGTACCAATTACCCGGCCTGTGATTTTATCAGTCATTTTAAACCGATCAATCAAAATTGTCCCAAGTGCGGGCAAAGTATGGGGGAGACGGACGATACCAAACCCGCATACCATACGGCGTCTCTCAACCCCGAGAGCGATTACCTGCATAGCGGCGAAGATGTTAATGGGGAGGAAGCCGATGGAGGTAAATAAGCCGGCGGTAAACCCCGCGGGATTTGATATGAACCGGCGGGTGCGTCAGGATAGTGTTGAAGCGTATCTGGCTTATCTCTGTTCCGTGCGGGGGATGTCCGATAGGACCATCCATGCCTACGGTAAGGATCTGGCCCATTTTTCGGCCTACTGTGAAAATCATGGAATGACCCCCCAGGGGGCAAGTCCCCATGGGGTACAGGGGTTTATCGCGGATCTTAGCGCCGAGGGGATCGCCTCGGTGAGCGTTAACCGGGCCCTTTCTTCGATCCGGGGTTTTTACCGGTGGCTCATACGGTTTGGTTTTAGAGGGGACGATCCCTCCATAAACCTGCGGAACCTGAAAACGACGAAACGGCTTCCGTCTTTTCTCTGGGAAGGGGAAATGGCGAGTTTTGCGGAACTTCCCGACAGGGTGGGTATTTTATGGCCCCTCCGGGATAAGGCGCTGATCCTTACTATGTATTCCGCGGGGCTGCGGATATCGGAACTGGTAGCCCTTTCTTTACCTTACCTGGAAGCGGATCTCTCGGGGGCCCGGATTATCGGAAAGGGGAACAAGGAGCGGTACGTATTTTTTTCTGAGGAAGCCCGGGACGCCCTGGGGGCGTACCTTCCCGGACGGGATTCCCGGATTAAGGCCGCCGTTCCTACGGATCGGCTGTTTATTAACCGTAAGGGAGGGCCGATTTCCGTACCCGGGGTACGGTGGATAATAACCAAATACGCGGAACGGTCGGGACTGGATAAAAGCGTCCACCCCCACGCGTTGCGTCATAGTTTTGCCACCCACTTGGTTAATTCCGGCTGTGATGTGCGTTTGGTTCAGGAATTGCTCGGTCACGCAAGCCTATCCACCACCCAACGGTACACCCATGTGGATATGGAACGGCTTAAACGAACCTACCTTAAGGCCCATCCCCACGGTTTGGGGAAAAGGAATAACCCATGAAAAATCGGAGAGTTGAATCCCGTGGCAGCCGGATCCGTTCTACCACGGTCCTGGCGGTACGCCGGAACGGACAGATCGCTATGGCTGGGGACGGACAGGTAACCATGGGCGAAACGGTGATGAAAAATAACGCCCGCAAGGTACGGCGGCTCAACGACGGTAAGGTGCTTTGCGGTTTTGCGGGAGCCACCGCGGACGCCTTTACCCTTTTTGACCGTTTTGAGGAGAAGCTCAAGGAATATTCCGGGGATCTTGCCCGGGCCGCGGTGGAATTGGCCAAAGATTGGCGTACCGATCGTTCCCTCAGGCGGCTTGAGGCCCTGCTCCTGGTAGCGGATATTTCCAAGACCCTGCTTATTTCCGGTACCGGGGACGTCATAGAGCCCGCTGAGGCGGCCCTGGCCATAGGTTCCGGGGGAAATTACGCCTATGCCGCGGCCCTGGCATACTTGGACGGCAGCACCCTTTCCGCGGCGGAGATCGCCCGGCGGAGCCTGCGGATTGCGGGGGATATATGTATTTATACCAATGGGCAAATCATCCTGGAAGAACTTGGTTCCGGAGAGGAGCGTAAATAATGAGCGAAGATATTTTTAAGGGGACGGCGGAATTGCCGGTAACGCCGGAGAAGGAGTCAAAAAACCTACCGGTTTCCCGGAGGGAACTTACCCCCCGGGAAGTTGTCGCGGAGTTGGATAAATATATCGTGGGCCAAAAAAAGGCCAAACGGGCGGTGGCAGTGGCCCTGCGGAACCGGATCCGCAGACTCAAGCTGGAGCCGGAGGTTCGGGAAGACATAGCCCCCAAAAACATCCTCATGATAGGTCCTACCGGGGTGGGCAAAACCGAGATTGCCCGGCGCCTCGCAAAATTGGCGGGTTCCCCTTTTATCAAGGTGGAGGCGACCAAATATACCGAAGTGGGATATGTGGGCCGGGATGTGGAATCCATGATTCGGGACCTTATGGCCGCGGGGGTCCAGATGGTAAAACAGGAAATGCAGGAAACGGTCAACGTCGAGGCCCGGAAACGGGCGGAGGAGGATCTGCTGGATCTTTTGCTTCCCGGTACGGGGAAAAAATCCGGGGAACAGAAAACTCCGGACGGCCCGATGGTAAGACCCGTAGGGGCTTTTTCTATTAACCCGAATAATGGGGGCGGCCCCGGCCTGATGGGGGCGGCCATCCAGGTGGGGATCCCCGCCATGTTGAGCCGGGACACGGAAGACGAGAAGCCCATGGCGGCCACGGAACAGCCCGCCGTTCAGGAGGAAGAAAAACCCGCCGATTCGGCCAAGATTTCTTCCACCAGGGAAAAATTCAGGACCATGCTTCGGGAAGGCAAACTGGAAGACCGGATGGTGGAAATTACCGTAAATCAAAATCCCCAATTCCCGGCCATCGAAATGATGGGGGGGGGCATGGAGGATTTAGAAACCAGCCTTTCGGGGATAGCGGGTTTTTTTGGGGGGGGTAAAAAGAAAAAACTGCTCACCGTAAGCAGGGCACGGGAGATCCTGATCAACGAAGAATCGGAAAAGCTCATAGACCGGGACCGGGTAAGCGACGATGCCCGGCTGCGGGTGGAAGAAATGGGGATAGTTTTCATTGACGAAATCGATAAGATCGCGGTGAAGGGGGACCGGGGGGGCGGTCCTGACGTATCCCGGGAGGGGGTTCAGCGGGATATCCTTCCCATCGTGGAGGGGGCCACGGTAAATACCAAATGGGGCCCGGTGGATACGAGCCATATCCTTTTTGTGGCTGCCGGCGCTTTCAATATAAGCAAACCATCGGATCTGATCCCTGAACTCCAGGGCCGTTTTCCCCTTCGGGTGGAACTGGACTCCCTGGGAAAGGAAGAATTCCTGCGGATCCTCACGGAACCCAAAAACGCCCTCACCAAACAGTATATCGACCTTTTGGGTACCGAAGGGGTGGAAATTGAGTTTGCCCCGGAAGCCATAGAGCGGCTGGCCGCCCTGGCGGCGGACGTTAATTCCCGGCTGGAAAACATAGGGGCCCGCCGGCTCCATACGATCATGGAGACCCTGTTGGAGGAACTTTCCTTTGAAGCCCCCAATATAGGCCCCACAAAGATACCCATAACCGAAGCCTACGTGAATGAGCGGCTGGGGGATTTGGCGGTGGATCAGGACCTGGGGAGGTATATATTGTAGGGAAAAATAAGAAGGAGTACGTTAAAGTAGCACCGATTTATTCTCGATTGAATAAATCAGTGCTTCCTTAGACTTCTAGTTATTTTTCTAAGTTCTCACAAATAATTCGCCGATGGTTAGATATAAGAAAGTTTTATTTAGGGGAATATATTGAGATGAATATAGAAAATAATTTTACCAAAACCGTTGACTTGGTACACCGGGCTATGGATGCCAATATCCTCCGCCGCAGCGTGATTGCCAATAACCTGGCCAATGCGGAGGTGCCGAATTTTAAACGGTCCGATTTGAATTTTGAAAGTGAATTAAAACGGGCCCTGGAAACGGAAAAACTCAAACCCGCCCTGGAGTTGACGCTGACGGATCCTAAACATATCCCTAACTGGCGGGAACGGGATTACCGGGATGTCCAACCCCGGCGGGTCCTGGATTACGTGAGTACCTCAAAAAACAATGGGAACAATGTGGATCCGGAACAGGAGATCATGGCCGCCCTGGAGAATCAGCTTTTGTATACCCTCATGGCCCAGGCGCAAACTTTTGAGTTTAGTCAAGTCAATATGGTATTAAGGTAGGTAGGTTAGGATATGGGAATTTTTAGTTCTATCAACATAGCGGCTACGGGGATGAGCGCCGAACGGCTCCGCTCCGATGTGATCGCCGATAATATTGCCAACGCATCCACGACCCGGACCACCGAGGGGGGCCCCTATAAACGGAGCCGGGTGGTCCTCCGGCCCCGGACCGAGGAACCCTATTGGCGCTCCCCTTTCCTGCCGAATATGCTGGATAACGGTCCCGGGCAGGGGGTACGGGTGGCGGAGATCCAGAAGGATACCAAAACCGAGTCCCGGTTTGTGTACGATCCGACCCATCCCGACGCGATTCAGACCGGCCCCCGGGCGGGGTATGTAGAAATGCCCAATGTGGATATTGTTACCGAAATGGTGGATATGATCGCCGCATCCCGGGCCTATGAGGCGAACGCTTCGATTATAGACGGGTCCAAAAGTATGTTCCAGCGGGCCCTGGATATTGGGGGGAGGTAATAGATGACCCTGTATCGGCCGGAATTAGTTACCGGGGATAGGGTCCCCATGAGGGTGACCCATCCCCGGCATATGGTTCCCCGGGCGGGAAATTTTACCGCCGAAGGAAACGCCCTATCGGAGTTGGGGAATAAAATCGGGGCGGAACGGGTACTCCGTTCCGGTACCTTTGAGGACGCCATGCTCAAGGCCCTGGACATGGTCAGTGCCCAACAGCAGGCGCCCGGTGATCTGATGCAGGCGGCGTTGACCGATCCGGGAACCGTGGATGTCCACGACATAACCATCGCCCAGGCAAAGGCCAGTATGTCTCTAAATATCACCAGAACCGTTCTCAATCGTGTGGTTCAAGGTTGGAGGGATCTTATTAATACCCGTTAAGGCGGGGTTGTTTTGACCGCAAAATAAAAAAGCAGGCCCAAGGGTGGTTGTATAAAAAAGTTCTTCTGGGGAGGGGAATATGAAGGAATGGATAAAAAAATTTATCGCCCAAATTAAGACCCTGTGGGGGAAATGGTCTTTGGTACAAAGGATCATCCTCATTGGGATCGTTCTGGCGGCGATAGTGGGAGTGGGAGTATTGGTGGGGATTTCTTCCTCGCCGGCCATGGTACCGGTCATCGACACGCCCATCAGAAATGAAGAAACCCTGGATCGGATTGTTGCCCGGATCAACGCGGAGGGGGTTAAAACTTCAATTTCCCCCGCGGGGATCCTTTTGGTACCCGATGAAAAAACCGCCCGGAGGATCCGGTCTATTCTTATTCGGGAGGATCTTATTCCCTCCGGGACGGACCCCTGGTCTATCTTTGACCGGGAACGGTGGACTATCACTGATTTTGAACGGAATGTAAACCTTCACCGGGCCATCACCCAGATGATAACCGACCATATTAAAGCCTTGGACGATGTGGATAATGCCGTTGTTGATATTGTGAACCCGAAACAGGAACTCTTCCAGGCGGATCAGAATCCGGTAACCGCCAGCGTTATCGTCACCCCCAAACCGGGCAGCGATATTACCGAAAATCGCAAGAAAATCGAAGGGATCCAGAAGATCCTCAAATTTGCCGTGGAAGGGCTTAAGGACGAAAACATCGTCATCACCGATCAAAACGGTATTATTCTCAACGATTTTGAAGGTATGGCCAATATAGACCGGCAGAGCTTAATTGAACGACAACAAAAATATATCCGCCAGATAGAAGCCCATTACCGGGCGATTGTTTTAAAATCCCTCCAGGAAATCTATACCGCCGACCGGGTTCGGGATCTTAATATCAAGATCGATATGGATATGTCACAGAAGGCCATCAATACCGATGAATTTTTCCCCATCACCATACAGCCGGATAATCCTAATACCCCCTACGACGATTCCCGGTTGGTAGAGTCCATTACCCGGTCCAAGAGCACCTCCACCACCGAATGGGAAGGAACCGGATTTAACCCCGAGGGCCCCCCGGGGGTGGAGGGCCAGACTACCCCGGCTTTTCGGGATATGTCAAACCTCTACGGTAAGGTAAAACAGGAAACGCTGACCAATAATGAAGAGATAAACCGGCGGTCCATCCAGGAAGAACGGAGTCCTTCCATAGACCGGGTTACGGTTTCGGTAAATATCGACGGTCAATGGAAATGGAAATATGACGAAAAGAAAAATCCCGTACTCCTCTCGGACGGTTCTATTGAACGGGAATATACCCCGGTTTCGCCGGAGGATCTCCGGGCTACCCAGGTATTAATTCAAAACGCCGTCGGTTATAATCAAACCAGGGGGGACGCGGTTACGGTAGAGAATATCCGCTTTGACCGAACCCGGCAGTTTGTCGAAGAAGATGCGGCATACTTCCGATCAAAGCAGATACAGACCACCCTTCTGATTTTCATGGCAGGGCTTGTCCTCATCCTCATCGCCTCTGTGGTATTCCGGCTGATTTCCCGGGAGATGGAACGGCGCCGGCGGCTGCGGGAAGAAGAACTCTCCCGGCAGCATCAGATGATGCGGGAAAGCGCCTTGAGACAGGCGGAGGAAGAAGGGGTTGAAGTTTCCATGTCCGTAGAAGAACGCAAACGGATGGAACTTCAGGAGAACGCGATTAATATGGCCAAAGAACATCCCGAAGATGCGGCCCAGCTCATCAGAACCTGGCTTTTGGAGGATTAGGAAATGGCAAGAACAACACCATCATCCGGCGGCTCCTCCGTTGGGTCGGCGGGGGGTAAAAAGAAGGGAGGAAAAGAATTTTCCGGCAGGCAAAAGGCCGCCATATTCCTGGTTAGTATCGGATCGGATATTTCCGCGGAAATTTTCAAGCACCTCCGGGAAGATGAAATTGAAACCCTTACCTTTGAAATCGCCCGGCTCGAAACCATAGAACCGGAACAAAAGGACTCTATCCTTACGGAGTTCAACGAACTCATGATGGCCAA
>JAITKD010000119.1 GCA_031278575.1 Spirochaetaceae bacterium
AGGCCTATTCCAAAACCGACGAGGCGGTATTCCTTTTGGCCGGCGGCGACGCGATACTAAACCTGGATCAGGAGGAGCCCCGGGAAGTTTCCCGGCCAAATCTTTTTGATCATTCCCCCTGGTGCATCTCGATTCCGAGCGATAGACGGATTACCATAGCCGCCGGAGGGGAAGGCGCTGAGTTCTATTACTGCGCGACAAAAAACACCAATCGGTTTGACCTAAAACTCTACACCCCCGAGGAGTGCCGGAGCGGGTTCCGGGGAAAACGGACCCTGCGGGAAACCTCCACCCGGATCGTCAGGACCATCTTCGACGACATTAACCACCCCGATTCCAACCTGGTCATCGGGGAGGTTATCGGGGTACCGGGGAAATGGTCCGGTTATCCCCCCCATCATCATCCCCAGCCGGAGATCTCCCACTACCGCTTTCTCCCCAGCCAGGGTTTCGGCCTCATCGCCATTGGGGATAGGCCCTATATCATCCGGGACAAGGACACAATCCTCATCCGGGAGGGGGAGGTTCACCCCCAGGTAACCGCCCCGGGTTATGCCATGTGGTACCTCTGGGTGATCCGCCACCTGGAGGGCGCCCGTTACGGCCCCGCCACCAATACCCCGGTCTTTATCGATGACCATTTGTGGGCCATAGGGGATGAACATAAAATTTGGCCGCCGAAAAAACAGGAAAACGACCTCCCCAAAACTTCATTTTTGGAGAAAACAACGTTGAGTTTGCGGTAAAATGGGAGCCCTCCGGCCCCGGCACCCCTACCGTTGTACCCTGCCGGAGGCGTTACCCCCGGCAAGGGCCTCCACTTCGGCCAGGCTCATCAGGTTAAAATCGTGTTCCACGGTGTGTTTCAGACAGCTTGCGGCCACGGCGAAGTTGATCGCCCGCTGGTTTTCCCAGCCTTCCATCTGCGCGTAGATCAGGGCCGCTCCGAAACTATCGCCGCCCCCCACCCGGTCCACGATACGGACGGCATAGGCGGGCGCAAAAACCGAAGCCGCGGATCCGCCGTCGTAGAGCATCCCCGACCAGTTGTTGTCGCTGGCGGAAATACTCCCCCGCAGGGTGATGGCGACCTTTTTAAACCCAAACCGGTTTGTTAATTGCCGGGCCACCGAAGTATACCCTTCCCGGCTCAACTCTCCCTTTTCGATATCCGTCCCTTCGGCCCGGATACCAAAAACATCGGCGGCATCCTCCTCATTGGCGATACAGACCTCCACCAAGGGCATCAGGCCCGCCATAACCTCCCCCGCCTTCTCCCGGCTCCAGAGCTTTTTCCGGTAATTGAGATCACAACTGACCCGTACCCCCCGCCGCTTCGCCGCGTCCAGGGCTTCCCGGCAGACAACGGCGCAATTGTCACTCAGGGCCGGGGTGATCCCGGTAAAATGAAACCAGTCCGCCCCCGTAAGCAGGGTGTCCCAGTCGAATTCGCCGGGCTTTACCTCGGCTATGGCCGAATGGGAACGGTCGTAGATCACCTTGGACGCCCGCTGGGAGGCGCCCTTCTCCACATAGTAGGTCCCCAGCCGTTCCCCCCCCCGGAGAATCCCCGTGGTGTCCACCCCAAAACGCCGCAGCTCATTCACCGCGCATTGTCCAATCTCATGGGCGGGTACTTTGGTAACATACGCGGCGCTCACGCCAAAATTGGCAAGGCTCACCGCTACATTAGCCTCCCCCCCCGCATAGGAAGCCTCAAATTCCGTGGCCTGCACGAAACGCAAATACCCCTTGGGATTGAAACGCGCCATAATTTCTCCAAAACAAACCACCCGTTTCATTGTCCGTCTCCTCCTACCGCCTTGACATACTCCGCCGCAAGGGCGGAAATCCGGTCAAAGGCCCTGGTTTCGATCCATTCCTTGTTGACCAGTTTGCCTCCAACCCCAAAACCTGCCGCTCCGGCGGCAAGCAATTCACCGATGTTTGAGGGCTCCACCCCGCCTACCCCCAAAAAGTGGAGGTGCCCCAGCGGCGCCTTGAGGGCCTTGAGGTAGGCCGCGCCCACCGAAGCAATCGGGAAGAGTTTCAAAAAATCCGCCCCGGCCTTATGGGCCATTACACACTCGCCGGCGGTTAATACCCCGGGCAGTGAAACCAGTCCCAGCCGGCGGGTCTCCCGGATGATCTCCCCATCGGCATGGGGTGAAATAATGTACAAGGCCCCGGCATCGGCGGCCATGTGCAGTTCCGTTGTCGAAAGCACCGTCCCCGCCCCGGCATATACGTCCTCCCCAAAGCGGGTACGGATCCCCCGGATCGCCTGGGCGGTAGCGGAAAAATGTTCCGGGTCTTTTTGATTAAAGGTAACTTCAATCATCGTTATGCCCCCCTTATACAGGGCTTCCGCCAGGGGCAGAATCCGGTCCTCCTCCATTCCCCGCACAATGGCGATGAGCTTTCCTTGATGGATACGGCTTATAACTTTTTCGCGCATCCTTACCTCCTCATATCCGGACCCAAAGGTCCTACCATTCGGCTACGGTTCCGTCAAAATTCCGCCAAATGGGATTTTTCCAATTATGATCGATTTTTGAAGCCCGGACCAGGGCGTCCTCGTTAACCTCAACCCCCAGCCCCGGACCGGTCATAATATCCAAAAAACCATCTTTATAATGATAAATCTCGGGATCTTTTATATAATCCAACAGATCCCCGCCTTTATTATAGTGGATCCCGAGGCTCTGTTCCTGGATAAAAACATTGGGAGTACAGGTATCCAATTGAATACAGGCCCCCAGAGCTACCGGCCCCAGGGGACAGTGGGGAGCCACCGCCACATCGTAGGCCTCCGCCATGGCGGCGATCTTTTTTACCTCGCTGATCCCCCCCGCATGGGACAGATCCGGCTGGATAATATCCACGTATCCCGCCTCCAGGAGGTTTTTGAATTCCCACCGGGAGAACATCCGCTCCCCGGTGGCGATGGGGGTAGCGCAGTGGCAGGCTATCTCCCGGAGGGCCTCGTTGTTTTGGCTCAACACCGGCTCTTCAATAAACATCAGGTGGAACTCGTCCAGTTCGTGGGCAAGGACCTTGGCCATGGTTTTGTGGACCCGTCCGTGGAAATCCACGGCAATATCAAAATCCTCGCCGCAGGCTTCCCGGATGGCGGCAACCCGTTCACAGACCGCTTTGATTTTTGAAAAACAGTCAATATAATGCATCTCTTCGGTGCCGTTCATTTTAATTGCGGAATACCCCTGGCTTTTCGCCTCCCGGGCGGCGGCGGCGATATCCTGGGGCCGGTCGCCGCCTATCCACCGGTAGACCTTGAGCCGGTCCCGGCAGGAGCCGCCCAAAAGGTCATAGACCGGCGCGCCGTAGAACCGGCCCTTGATATCCCACAGGGCCTCGTCGATGCCGGCAATGGCGCTCATCACCTCAGGCCCCCCCCGATAGAACCCCGTCCGGTACATCACCTGCCAATGGTCTTCGATCCGCATGGGGTCCCGGCCGATAAGGTAGCCCGCAAACTCCTCCACCGCGGCCCGGACCGTATCGGCCCGGCCTTCAATCACCGGCTCCCCCCACCCGGTGATCCCCTCGTCGGTCTCAACCTTGAGGAACAGCCAGCGGGGAGGAAC
>JAITKD010000169.1 GCA_031278575.1 Spirochaetaceae bacterium
ACCGAGAGCAGGACGGCGAAAATTATCCAGGCGATAATTGCCAGGTTTCTGAGAAGCCCCTCGAACTGGGCCGCGGAGCCCTCGGGGACGGCAACCAAAACCGCGCCGCTGATATCAAACCCCGATTCATCGGGAACCGGCAGCAGATAGACCAGCATCGCCTGGGGGCTGCCGCTTACCCTGACGGGACCGGATATTTCATAGGGGAGGAGGTAGTAAACGCTTTCCAGACCCCGCTGGAATTCCTCACCGTCCTTGTGTTCGTTCCAGAGTATCTCCGCCGCCGGGTCCGCCGCCGCGGGAAAAAAATTGAAATCCTCCCCCAGGCGGAGGATCATCGCCTTCCCCCCCTCAATTTCCTGGGAGAGGCCGTTTATCCACTCTTCATAATAGCGGGGATCTTCCGGGACGGTCCGGGCAAAAAGGGCCGCCTCCTTCAAGCTGTTCTGCTTGTAATATCCGCGGAATGAATTTAAAAGAGACGTGTATATCCACCCGTCGCAAATCGTGAAAACAAGGATTGCCGCCGACAGCTTTAAGAGGCGCCCTTTTGCCGTCATGGTGAGTTACCGGGCGTTGCCGATTTCTCTGTTCCACCGGTCAAGGAGCCGGTTTTTGTTTGCCGCGTCCCCGTCCCAGGCCATGTCTTGATTGATCGTTTTGATCTGATCCAGGGAAAGGGCCAGGGGATGTTTTTCCGCCCCGTTGGCCACCAGTACCAGGTACCAATCGGTGAACAGCTTTTGGGCGTTTTTTGAGGAGAGGATCCAGTCGTAGAGCCGCCGGGCCTCCACGGGGTTTTTACCCCCCCGGATGAGGGACATGGAAGCCAGCTCATAACCCGTACCCTCCGTGGGCGCGTTGATTTCCACATTGGCCCCTTCGGCCTTGAGTTTTACCTGATCATGGGCATACCCGATGGCGATGGGGATTTCCCCGGTGGCGACGCTTTTCCCCGGCGCCGAACCGGAACGGGCGTACTGATCGACATTGACGTCGAGTTTTTTCAGGTAATCAAAGGCAACGTTTTCATTGCCGTTGTTGAGGGTTCTGACGGTGGTGATCACATTGTAGGCGGTCCCGGAAATGCCGGGGTTCGCCATGCGGATCTGGCCCTTGTAAACGGGTTTCAGCAGATCCGCCCAGCTTTTTGGGGGCGTAAGGCCCAGGGCTTTGGCCCGGTCCAGGTTGGTAACAAAGGTAAGGGGCCCCACGTAGAGGCCGATCCAGTAATTCTGGGGGTCCTTGAATTCCGCCCGGGTGTTTTGGGAAAACCGGGACTGATAGGGAAGGGTCAGGTTCTTTGATTTGGCGGTGATATGATCGAGTCCGACCCCGCCGACCCATATTGACGCCTGGGGATTTGCCGCTTCCGCCTCCATCCGGGCTACCGCTTCGCCGCCGGAAAGGCGTACAAAGCTGACGGTAATTCCCGTCTCCTTCTGAAACTGCTCAAAAAGAGCCTTGGCTAAGGGTTCTTCCAGGGTCGTATAGGCGGAAAGTGAATTTTGCGCCTCCACCCCCGCGGACAACACCGCAAACGCGAAAAGAACGGTCAACAAACGTTTCATATTTATCAAGACCTCCTCTAAAATACCGCAATTTCGTAACCGGCACCCAAAAGGCGCCCGGTTTGTTAAACCAATACATTATACCATACCTTGTTTTAAACCGCAACGAAAAAAAGAAGCAGTACCGGATAAACGCATAGAATCGTATACCGCCGGTTTACCGCGGTCATAATAGAGAAAAAAGGCTCCCGCACCGAACGCGCAAGGGATAGAAGCGGAATAAACAGGGACCGGCGGCGCCGGTCCCTGTTTTTATTAGAGCGGATAGCCCGGTTTTCGGCGCAAAGCGCCGGAAATGCGCCCAAAAAAGGGAACAAAAATTTCTATACGTTTATCCCGGAAACAGTAAGCCGCATTCCTGCCGCCGATACGCGGCACGTGGGTGGGGGGTAAAAACATCGAGCCCCTTTCACGACGACGCCAAACGGCCGGATCGTAAACCGCCCCGGAGTTAATATTTCCGCAGCAATTCCAAGGGAGGTATTTTCCCCGCCCGGCGGGCGGGAATCCAGGAAGCCAGCATGGAGCAGAGGATCGTAAAAAGACCGATAAAAAAGACCGCGGTCCAATCAACGATAATGGGGATGGTTTCAAGGTAAAACCCGGGGTCAAGGATTTTAACTTCCCCCCGGTCGAAAAGGGAGGAAAAAAAACCCAGGATGCTTTCAAGGCCGTGAATAAGGGAATTGATGTAATTCCCGAGGATAAGGCCCAGGGTAATACCGATAAGCGCCCCTAAAAGCCCGGTTAAAAAAGAACCCCAAAGGAAAATCCGGCTGGTTTCCCGGGGACTTGTCCCAAAGGCCTTGAGAACCGCGATATCCCGGCTGCGTTCTATAGCCAACATGGAAGTGGCGGAAGATACGTTTACCGCCGCCACCGCTACGATGAGGGCCATAATAAAGAGGAGCAGCTGCCGGGTGGATTCGTAGGATTGGTATTGGGAACGTTGTAGTTCTTTCCAGGTATAAATTCCAAAGCCCGGCCCCAGGGTTTGATAGAGGGCCCTGGTAATGACGTCGGCATCCTTATAGGGATCGGCTGTTTTTATGATGAGATGGGTATCGGATAATTCCGGCGCCAAAAACTGTTTGCCCCCTTCATAATTCATGATACACCAGAGGGAATCCAAATCCCGGTACCCGGAAGAAACGATACCCCGGACCGTAAAGGGCAAAAGCCGGGGAATATTCCGGCCCGCTTCGGTTACCCGGATGGTCATAAGCCTGACGGTATCCCCCACCTCGACCCCGGCGGAACGGGCTAGTTCCTCCCCCAAAAGGACCTCCCGGGGGGATTCGATTTTTGTGGTTCCCGAAAGGGTTACCAGGTACTTACCCCGTTCCGCATAATCCCAAAAGGACGGATCCACCGCCCGGATGGTGGCCCCGGTCTTTCCCTTCCCCCCGATCAGGACCCCCAACCCCTGCTGTTCAGGCCAAACCCCCCGGATCTCCCCGAGTTCGGCTATCTGAGGAACCACATCCTCAATATCCCCGGGGGACATGAAGTTATACACCTGGAGATGACCGGTCCCCAACTCAAGGTAACGATCGGTAATGCCCCGAATCATACCGTCCGCCACAATCAGGGTAACCATGATGGGAATAAGGCTGAGGGCTATCCCCGCCACCGCTCCCCGGAGGTACCTGCCCCCTTCGTGGGCCCTGCCGAGGAGATACCGGAGGGCAATAAAAAGACCGGGGCCAAACCTCACCGCCGGTCCTCCGGCAGATCCGTTTTCCGGAGGACCCCCGCATCCAGGGTATAGCGGACTCCTGCCCGCTCGGCCACCCGTTCCTCGTGGGTAACCACAATCAGGGTCTTGCCCCACTTTTCCGCCCCGGCGTATAAAAGTTCCGCCACCGCCAGGCTGTTAACCGGATCCAGGTTACCCGTGGGTTCGTCCGCAAGGATGATATCGGGGTTATTCACCATGGCCCGGGCGACCGCCACCCGCTGGCGTTCCCCCCCGGAAAGCTGGGAGGGGAAATGGTGGAGCCGTTCATCCATCTTAACATCCCCCAGGAGGACCCGGGCCCTTTCCAGGGCATCCTTCTTCCCCATCCCCGCCATGTATGCGGGAATCATAACGTTCTCCAGGGCGGTAAAATCCTTTAATAAATAGTGAAACTGAAAAACAAACCCCACCTTACGGCTTCGGTAGGAACTCAGGCTGCTCTCCGAAAGTCCCGTAATTTCCGTCCCCCCCACCACAACGGATCCGGCATCAGGGCGGTCAAGGCCGCCCAGGATATTGAGGAGGGTGCTTTTCCCGCTGCCGCTCCGGCCGCTTACCGCCACGGAACTCCCCTCGGGGATGTCTAAACTAACGCCCTTAAGAATATGCAAAATTTCCGTACCGGATTTATAATCCTTTACGATATTTTGAATCGATACCAGCCTTTGTTTTTCATCAATGTTATTCATACCGCAGAACCTCCGCTGGCCGTGTCCGGGAAATCCTTCCCGAATCAAACCACGCCGCTAAAACCGCGGACAAAAACCCGAACATGAAGATCAGAAAGACCTCGTAGGGGATGATTCGGGAGGGAATTTCTTTAATATAAAAAATCGCCGGAGAAAAAAAAGCAAATCCCTCATCCTCAAGGAAACCGGAACCAAATAAAAAACCGGGTATAAAATTGAGAAGGCCAATAAACCCGTTTACTATGGCCTCAAGGATGGTAAAAAAAAGACCGATGTTAAAGGCTAAAATAAGGCCCATGAGGGTTCCCAGCCCCGCCCCGACGCCCCCGATGATAACGCCGTCCCAGACAAAAATGAGCCGCACCGCCCGGTCGGTGGCCCCCACCGCCCGGAGGAGGCCGATCTCCTCCCGGCGTTCCAGCACCGCCTTCCGCTGGGCCTGAAAAATATTGAGCCCCACCACAATGAAGATGAGCCCCACCAGGATGAACATGAGGAGCTTTTCCGTCCTCAAGGCGCCGAAAAAAGCCCGGTTGTAGTCCCGCCAGGATTTGACCGTGTATCCCGTTATTTCTTGTATTTCGGGAAGCTTCCGAATCCGGGCGGCTATCCGCTGATCCTGCCAGCGATTTTTTAGCTTTATCCCCAGGGAAAGGGTATCCCTGCCTTCAAGGGCCGCGGCCTTATCCAGGTTGATAAAGGCCCAGCCCAGATCGTATTCATAAAACCCGGTTCGGAAAATTCCTTCCACGGTAAAAACAGAATCCTCCGGGGAAGCATCCTCGGGCAAGATCCCTGAAACGGAAAGGAGGGAGATTTCATTCCCCACATCGACCGCGAGCTGCCGGGCTAATTCCACCCCCAAAAGGATGGAACCGGATCCGGTGATATCAAAACGCCCCCGAAGCATCTCGATTTTTTCCGCCATTCCGGTATCCCGTTCCAAGGCATCCGGGGGCAGCCCCCGAACCGCCGCCACCTGCGGTCCTCCCTGTTTTCCCCGGATTATACCGGTGAGTTCCATAAAGGGAAGGATCGCGGTGATCCCCGGAAGGGCCCCAACGGCGGCTTCCGGAGACCGGCCCGTTTCTCCCCGGGGAAAAGATTCAAGCCGGATATGAAAAGAAGCTATCTCCAGGATACTTTCAATGAACCCCAGTTGGAACCCGTTCATTACCGCCAGGATCACCGTCAGGGCCAAAACGCCAATAAAAATTCCTAATATCGCCAGGATCATGGACGAATTAGACCGGTCCTTCCGGTTTTTTGAAATATACCGGGCCGCCACAAAACCTATCCACCTGAAGGCAGCCATCAGTTTGCCCGCCCCGGCTGGGAACGGACCCGTTCTTCGGATATTTTCCGGCCCTTTTCCCATATCGCCCTGAGAACGGGCCGCCCCTGCATATAGAGGGTCTCCACTTCCCTATCTCCCTCTATCTGAACTACCCGTTCCAAAACACCGTTAGTATAATTTCGTTCCCCCATGCGGTTTTCCTCAGTATCGTATTCATATTCCACCAGCCGATCATCTTCCCCGGCAATCCAGTGTACCGATAGAATGGTATTGGTTTCAGACCAGGTATTCCGAATCTCCCCAATAATTGCTCCCCCTTCATCATACCTGGTTTCGGTCAGGAGCCTGCCCCGGCCATCGGTGGTATATACGACCCGGTCTCCCCGGTTTATAAAAACATCCTGCAAAAAGGCCGAACTATAGGCGTCATTGGGGCTGACGAACTTTTCAATATCCCCCGCGTCCAGCACGATATGGGGAAACCGGACCCAGGATACGGGGATATCATCGTGATATACCCGGTTAATCCCCCGAAGGGAAGAAAAGCGGCTGTACCGGTAATAATCGGTCCATAAATCCCGGATAATTTCCCCGTCTTCCCCGGACGGGGGGATTTTGAGTCTGGTTTCGGTCTTGATGAGGGTCTTGTTATTATAGGTATAGTTGATTATTTCATCGGAACCATCGTCGCTCAAACGATGTTCCTCGACAATAAGGTTATCTTCATTGTAAATTTCAATAAACCCCGAAGGTTCCCGGGGCGTATCCTCCTGTTCCTCCCGGGACGCATCTTCCTGTTCCTCCGCCGGCGCGTCCGCTGAAGGGGGAGCCTCGGCGGGCTCCGGGGGGGCATCTTCCTCGACCGCAGTTTCAGCGGGGGGGATAAGCACCGCGTTTAACCGCGTCCTTCCTCCGGCATCTTTGAATAACCATTGCCGCCGGGATTCCTCACCGTTTTCATAGAGGATACGCCGCTCAATCCGCAGGGTAGTATTATAATACCCCCGGATCTGGGGGGGTAATTCCGAAGCCTGAATGGTTTCAACGGAAAGGGCATATTTTTCCCGCAACGCGAGACGGGAAAAGACCGGTTCCAGGGCCATGCCCGCGGAATTGGAGATATACCAGTCCTCCGCTCCGGCGATCCCCAGGGTAATAAAAAAAACTACCGGGAAACAATACCAACCCCTAATGACCGGCCCCCTTTACATCCCAAGCCGATTCCAAACCCACAAACTTCCTGGTATATTCCCGGGGATCAAAAAAACGGAGGTCCCCGTATTTTTCACCGTCGCCGACAAAAATCACCGGAAGGTGCAGTTCCACCGCCAATGAATATACCACCCCTCCCTTGGCGCCGGAATCGTATTTGGTCAGGATGATCCCATCCAGGCTGACCGCCCCATGAAAAATTTCAGCCTGGGCCAGGGCGTTCCTCCCCGTGGTGGCATCCAATACGAGCCATTTAACATACCGGGCCCCCGAGACCCTGGATTCCACCACCCGGTCAATTTTCTTTAATTCCTCCACCAGGGCGGCTTTGGTGTGCATACGGCCGGCGGTATCGGCAATGATGATATCCCCTCCCCCCGCCTGGGCGGCTTCTACCGCGTCATAAATCACCGCCGCGGGATCCCCCCCGGGTTTGTGGGCGATAACCCGGATCCCTATCCGTTCTCCGTGAATTTTGATCTGATCAATGGCCGCCGCCCGAAAAGTATCCGCCGCCGCCAAGAGGGGCGTTCCCCGGTTCAGGGACAACACCCGGTGGGCCAGTTTTGCGGCGGTGGTGGTTTTCCCCACCCCATTTACCCCCAAAAGCAATAGTATCCCCATCTTGGGGGAATCCGCCGGCGGTTTGGCCGGGGATCTGAAAAAATCATAGATATAACCGTCATCCTCCGGGGGGCTAAGGGCTGAAAGGTCCTGCTCCAAAATTTCCGCCAAGGCAAGGCGCACCCCTTCCCCGTCATGTATCTTTTTTTTCTTACAACATTCCTTGAGTTTATCCACGGTCTTAAACGCTTCGGCGGCGCCGAAATCCCCCTCTACCAGGAGATCCGCCAGATCGTCATATAATTCTCCGGTAACCGGTTTGTTTAACCCAAAAAAACTTTTTATCCGGCCGGAAAAACTAGCTGCCTCCATGATTCACCATCCTCAATAATTATCCCCCTACTTTACCATAGGAACCGCATCTTCGCTGGCGGTAGAAATATAACGGAAAGTCCGGTATAACCACTCGGCGGCGAAACCCGTGGTTATCGCAATAGCGCCGAGGGAAATATAAGAATTATGGAGGAGCGCGTTTGAACTTTGAAGATACAGGCCGGGATCCTGCCCGTACTTGGTAGGCGCGTAAGCGGTTGACATTCCATAGAGCAGTACGGTTAACGGAAGGGCTATCCAGAACCGCCCCCAGGCTCCGTAAAAAGCGCGCCTCGATCGTTCGACCCGTTTTTCCTCAGGAAGATGAATCCGGGAAGGTTTTAAGGTTATAAGATTTCCGGCCCGGCGCGGATCGGCATTAAAAGCCGCTGAAGCGCTTCGTCCCTCCGGCGTTTCGATATGGATATACGCATACTGATTTTGGGGCACCAGTATACTAAGGGGAGGCGCTCCGATATAAAGGGCGCCCTGGTACAGGGCCCCTCCTTCGGGGATATTACGGGGAATACTTATGTCAAACCTTTCCTGGGAAGTAACGGGTAAGGTGATACCTACCTCCGTAAGCTCCCCGGGATTAAGCTCCACCACGGCGGAAGTCAGGCTATGGTCTTCCGCAAAGGCCTCTACGGTAACTTTCCCTGGGGAATATTCTAAAACTCCGGTATCCCCCACGCCCGCAAAGGAATTTTGGAGCATAATGACCGCGTCATTCGGATCGGTTTTTACCGCAATCATGGCGGGCTGTGTTTCGGACATCTCCCCGGCCAAACGGTTCGCCAATTCGGTCATAGCGGAGCTTATATTTTCGGGAGAAAAGATGATGGTATCCTCATAACTAAAAGAACGGGTATACAGGGTATACAAGTTAAGGGTTAAGTTTATCCGTCCATGGTATTCAAAGACCTTTCCCATGAGCAGGGCATCGGCGTTCTGATTTACACAGAAGGTATATTCTCCCCCTTCCTGGGGAGGGAGCGGAAAGGAGCCGCTGCGGCTCGCCTCAGTGAAGCGTAGCGCCGGTTCGGCAGCGATCAGGGGGCTTTCATTTTCAGTCTTTTGCATCTTCTCTTCAAGTTTTTTGATTTCCTCATCAATAACCGCCAATTGTTTCCGGTATTTCCAATCCGGTTCACCCTTGAAGATCAAAAGATCCCGCTCATTCCGTTTCGCCATAAGATTTTTAGCCGCTTCGGTTTTGGTTTTGGACCAGGCGGCCTCCTCATAATAGGCGTATTCCGGGGCTGACCGTTCCCGGCGATCCACCCGGCCAAGGGCATAAACGAGGTTCTTCGCTAAGACATCCCCCATAAATTGCCGGCCCAGGGGCATATCCGAGGTATCAAAGGCGCTGACACAGAGGGTCCATTCTTTATTAAGGGATTCTTTCGGTTCTTCCTGGGCCTTTCCCCGCCCGAATACGGCGGGAACTGAAAGGGTCAAAAATACCAGGGAACATAAAAAAGCCATCCCGGGAAAAGACAACCGACGGGGATGATCCCCCCTTGTTTTTTTAAGTACGGGAATTCTTCCAGGCAAAACGTAGATACTCCTCAATAAAAAGATCTATGTCTCCGTCCATTACGGCCTGGATATTACCGATTTCCGCCTTGGTTCGGTAATCTTTGACCATAGTATAGGGCTGGAATACATAGGACCTAATTTGATTTCCCCAGGAAATATCTTTTTTTTCCTGGGCAAACTTTTCCTTTTCCTTTTCCTTTTCTTGCCGGTAATATTCATACAACCGGGCCTTGAGCATACTCATGGCAATAGCCCGGTTTTTAATCTGGCTCCGTTCGTTCTGACAGGCCACCACAATACCCGTGGGAAGGTGGGTAAACCGGACGGCGCTGTCGGTCTTGTTCACGTGCTGCCCCCCGGCCCCCCCGGAGCGGTAGGTATCCACCCGGAGATCTTCGGGGCGTATATCCACTTCTATGGAATCGTCTATGACCGGAAACACATACGCCGATGCGAAGGAGGTATGCCGCCGGGCATTGGCGTCAAAAGGGGATATCCGTACCAGCCGATGTACCCCGGATTCGCCTTTGAGGTAGCCATAGGCGTACGCCCCATCGATCCGGGCGGTGGCGGACTTGATTCCCCCTTCGGCTTCCAGACGATCCACCTCTTCTATGGCAAAGCCCTTCCGTTCCGCCCAGCGGAGGTACATCCGGTAAAGCATCTGGGACCAGTCGCAGGCCTCGGTTCCCCCGGCGCCGGAATGGATGGTAAGAAAACAACCATTCCCGTCCACCTCCCCGGGCATGAGTTCAAAAATGTTCCGTTCCTCATACCGGGCGGAAATTCCTTTTAAAGCGGCTTCAATTTCCGCTCCCTGGGATTCGTCATGGGCCTCTTCGGCCAACTCGTGGAGGACGGCCAGATCATCTATCTCCGCCGCCAACTCCTTCCAAGGTTCATACCTGTTTTTGAGGGCCTTAAGTTCCCCCATGATTTTTTCCGCCTGGGCCGAATCATTCCAGAAATTGCTTTCCCCCGCCCGCTCTTCCAGGGCGCTTATCCGTTCCCCAAAGGAAGCCGCCTCAAAGACGCCTCCAGGTAGCGTAAATACGGGCTTTTAATTCGGCAATGGGCCCCCCTAATTCGGATAACAACATAACCACTCCTTTCCGGATGAACCAATTTTAAAACTTGAGGTTTTAAAACAACCTCGGATTACACATATTTTATAGGATATGAAAAAGTATCGGTTAAGTCAAAGGGGCGAATTACGCCTCGGGATCATCCTTTTCCGGCCGCCGTATTGACGAAAAAATTATTTTTTTATATGATAAATTAGCTTCAAGATGTCATATTTTGAAAGCGCCCCATTATACCTCTTTGTCTGCCGGTAGGGCAGACCGTAATTTAGTCC
>JAITKD010000035.1 GCA_031278575.1 Spirochaetaceae bacterium
TTTCCGGGATTGGGCGGAGATGGCGGGGATCGAATTCGTCCTTATCGGCCGGGACACCAAACCGGCGAGGCTGCGGGATGAACTGCGCTGGGCCGAGGCCTATTGGACGGGCCGTTAGGGAAACGCTGATTAACTTGACGCTCATCGCGTTTCCCTAATGTATTTGCTCATTTCATTGCACAAATACAACGTTAAAGGAGCGCCGATTTATTCTCGATTGAATAAATCAGTGCTTCCTTAGGCCGGGAGGGCCGGGATCAAATGGACAGCTACAAAACCCTGCGGGAAGAAGCCTTTGAAGCGAACCGGGAGATTCCCCGGCGGAACCTCGCCATTTATACCTGGGGCAATGTTTCCGCCTTTGACCCTTGCCGGGGGGTTTTTGCCATCAAACCTTCGGGGGTCGGGTATGAAGCCCTGACGGCGGCTTCCATGGTGATCGTCGATCTGGACGGAAATATCCTTGAGGGTTCCCACCGGCCCTCATCGGATACCGACACCCACCGGGTGTTATACCGGGAATTTCCCGGCCTGGGGGGTATAACCCATACCCATTCGGTCTTCGCCGTTGCCTGGGCGCAGGCCGGGAAGCCCCTTCCGGTGTTCGGTACCACCCACGCGGATCACGGCGTTCATCCCGTCCCCTGCACCGGCTTTATGAGCGCCGAGGCGGTAAAAAACAATTACGAATTGGAAACCGGGAATCTTATCGTGGAGACCTTCAAAAAAAGCGGCCTTGATCCGGCCCATACGCCCATGGTCCTCGTGGCCGGACACGGCCCCTTTACCTGGGGCAAAACCGCCGCCCAATCGGTCTACCACGGCGCGGTGCTGGAGGAGATCTGCAGGATGGCGCTCTATACCCTCGTCCTCAATCCGGCGGCGGAATCCCTGCCGGAACATATCATCAACAAACACTGGGAACGCAAACACGGCCCCGGGGCATACTACGGACAGCGATCATAGGGGGAAGCGGCGGGCCTTTTTCTAAATGTAAAATTCCTATGCGTTTATCCTGCGCGTATCCTGTCCCTCATTGCGAAAGACTCCTTTTTATAGTATGTTTTTTTATAGAGAAATTATTGTGGACGATGAACAGCTTATTGTTAAAAACTTGCCTTTTATTAAGATTTTACCCGCCTGGGCCCAGGAATTATCCTATAAATACCTGTCTAAAACCGCCAATTTGTATATTCTCCATGGGAATATCCGGGATTTACTTCCCCATAAGATGAACGAGGGGGAGTTTGTTTTTGCCCGGATTCAGGATTATATATCCGAAGTCCTTTTCGGAAGCCGGGATATTATCGCCTTCTATGACCGGTCCAGCGGCGTGGCTTTTTACTCCGACGAAATGGCCCGGGACTATCAGACGGCCCTGGCGGAGCGGTATCCGGATATGGACGGAGCTGATTTTATCGCCGCCGAGCCGGATCAGAGTTTTTTTTACCTGGAAAAATATTTTCTTATGAACATCCCCCGGAAAAAACGGATGGTGCTGATCCTGGATTACGCGGAAACCATTATTCCCGGGGGGGACATGATCCGCCTCTCCGAAGAAGACCGGTATTGCCTGGTTACCTTGAACCGCTGGTCCCATGACCCCATATTCACCCGGGGGGATGTTTCGATCATCCTCCTCACGGAGAACCTGGCGGATCTGTCCCAACGGCTGGTGGCTTCCCCTTCCACGGTGAAGGTGAGTATCCCCCTGCCCGATGGGGAGGTACGGGCGAGTTTTCTTAAATTTATGGGGAAAAAGGGTTATTTTTTGCCGGATCGGGGTATAAACGCCGAAGGGGTGGCGGCCATCACCAGCGGCCTTAACCTCCTCAACCTCAACCGGCTGGTCATGGAGAGCTACTCCGAGGATGTAGCCCTTTCCCTGGAATACCTGCGGCAAAAGAAAAAGGAGATCATCGAAAATGAGGCGGCGGGGCTGCTGGAATTCATGGAAACCGCCCACGACCTCTCCTATGTATCCGGCCATGAGTTTGTTAAAAAACGGTTTAAAAACGCCGCCCGGGCGATAAAGATGGGCCGGCTGGACGTACTCCCCATGGGGTACCTTATTGCCGGGCCGATTGGGACCGGAAAAAGTTTTATGGTCAGCGCCTTTGCCGGCGAAATCGGGATCCCCATGGTCAAGTTCCGTAATTTCCGGTCCAAATGGCAGGGGGTTACCGAGTCGAATCTGGAGAAGGTCCTCAATATCCTCAAATCCATGGCCCCGGTGGCGGTTATGATCGACGAGGCCGACGCCTTTTTGGGTGACCGGGATCAGGAGGGGGATTCGGGGACCAGTAACCGGGTCTTCGCCCAGATCGCCAGTTTTATGGGGAATACCGAATACCGGGGGAAGATCATCTGGTTCCTTATTACCTGCCGCCCCGACCTCATCCCCATAGACTTAAAGCGCCAGGGCCGGGCCGAGGAACACCTGGCCCTGTTCTACCCCGATACCGATGCCGAGCGGGAAGCCCTGTTCGACGTTCTGGTACGAAAACTGGACCTTTCCATCCGTAAATTCCCCGTTTCCGAAGTGTTAAAAAAATTCCGCCATGAATTTTCCGGGGCCGACTTGGAGGCGGTACTGATCCGGGCAAAACTCCGGGCCGCCATGTCGGATCGGGCTTTTGTAAGCCGGGAAGACATGGAAGATGCCCTGGCCGACTTTATTCCCCCGGCCTATCCCCACGAAATTGAGCTGCAGAACCTGGTGGCCGTATTGGAATGTACCTCCAAGGAGATGGTTCCCCGGCGCTACCGGAACCCCGACCGTACCAAACTGGTGCAGGAGATCCGGGAACTCAAATCCCTCCTGGGGGAACGCTGAGGGCTGCCGGTTGAGCGTCCGGCCATGGGTTGTTTGTATTCGGGAGTCCGGTTTATACCTTTTTAAGCGGTACGTTATGTGAACCGGAGCAAGACTCCGGGGTATTAAACCGGACCTCCGAATACCAACCCCTTATGGGGGAACCCAAAACGAAGTTGCCGATTATTCCGTCTTGATGAAGATATCCATAAAGCCCGCGGCGTTTATCCGCCGGGTTATGGCGTCAAGATCCGTTGCCGATACTCCGGGGATCACTACCCGGTAATAATTACCGGAAATCTCATAAGCGGGATTAAGCCCCGCGTTCTGCAGCCGCTGAACCGTATTCCAGGCGGCTGATTCTTCCCCAAAGCCCCCTATCTGTAAGCGGAATTTGGCAATTCCCGATCCGTAATTTGTTGATTGAACCGGGGCGTTAAGACCTTGCGCCTGAGCGGTCGTGGCTCCTATTGAGGTTGGTCCTATCGTTGCCGGAGCAACGGTCGTCGGGGAAACGGCCGTTGGGGAAACGGTTGCCGGAGCAACGGTCGCCGGAGAGACGGTTGTTGGGGAAACGGTCGCCGGAGAGACGGTTGTTGGGGAAACGGTCGTCGGAGAGACGATTATCGGGGAAACGGTGGCCGGCCTCGCCGTGATGGGCCTAATCGTAGAAGTTTCCGTTCTTATTGGAGCGGATTCCCTCACCGAATGGGAATTCACCAACGGAGCCGGGGAGCTTACTATCGGCTGGGGGGCAACCGTAGCGGGCTGGGGGGCAACGGTTGCCGGCTGGGGTGCAACTACCGCGGGCCGGGGGGAAATCACCGCGGGCCGGGGGGCAAACACCGCGGGCCGGGGGGAAACCACCGCGGGCCGGGGAGAAACCACCGCCGGAGCCGGAGAAACTACCCCCGGAATCGATGAACCGCCCGCCTCGGCATCCGGGGAATAAGGCTTTAACCCGTAGATATTAATGCTGGTTTGGCTTACATAGCCGGAACTTTCAGTATTCGGTGAAGCAGCCGGCTGGGAAGGCCTCGCCGCCTGAACCGGCGCCGGTTCAGGGGCTGGCGCCGGTGGAGCCGCCGCCGCTTGTACCGGGGCCGGGGCTGGAGCCGGGGTTTGCGCCGGGGCCGGAGCCGGCGATGCAATCTCGGGCTCAGCGGTTCTTCGCCGGGCTAACACCTCAATTCGTACCGGAGTAGTACCCTGGGGATTCATTTCCAAATTTTCCGCCGCCGCCTTGGATATATCGATGATCCGGTCCGCTGATTCGGGGATCCGGTTGTCAATGGTTACGATTACTTGCCGATCGTTTTGCATATTAGTTACCCGCACCCGGGTCCCCAAGGGAAGATTTAGATGGGAAGCATTTAATCCCTTTGAATCAGTCTCATACCAGGTTCCCCCCCCTTCCGCGGTCTGAGCAAATCCCAGCATGATAAAAACCACGCCTAACAGGCAAGATACGATAGCTTTTTTCAATTTTTTGCCTCCCTTGTTTTCTATTCGCAATGGGGTCTAATACCCCGTCCCTTGGGGCAGTTCAATTCCTCCGCCAATGATGGCGGAATACCCCCCGTATGATATTTCCTGTCCCTCAAAAACACCAAGGAATTTGCTTTTGAGTTCTGAAAATTTAAGACTGCTTTCCCAAAACTGAAATTTGGAAAAAACCGTTTCTTGAGTATATTGAGCCATTCCCAAAACCCGGTTAGTGTGAACCTTCTGTTTGATGGGAATGGCTTTGGGAAAAGCGGCCAAAAGTCCGCTTTTCCCTCTAAATCTAAGGTTGCTTTCCCAAAAACTGAAGTTTTGGGAAAACCGCTATTTACTACCCCAACCATTAGGCTCATAAAAAATTCAAGGCACATGAACCAAAGTCAAAACCCGCGTGGTTTTGAAACGGTCTCAAATTACCGCCCCCCCTTTAGGTTTCTACGGATCTTCCCGAATAAAAATTTGATCAAAACCTGCGCTCCCCAGACGCTGAATTATAGCGGTAACATCCCCGGATCGTATTCCGGTGATAATTACCCGGCAGTAACCGCCGTATAATTCATAAACAGGATCAAATCCCAGTTCCCGCAGCCGAAAAA
>JAITKD010000013.1 GCA_031278575.1 Spirochaetaceae bacterium
CGGCTGGTTCCGGGTTTTACCGCCCGGATCCGCTTTGACCAGGGTATACGTACCGCCGTAAATTACATCCGCTCCCACTCGGAACTTCAGCGGGAGGACCCGGAATTTGACGCATGGTGCGACCGGATCATCGCCGTCCGGGAAAAAGCGCTCAAAGAATTGACGGCCTAACCGGGCGTTTGCCTTTTGGGGCCAAGATAAACGCCGGGGAATTTTTGCCTTCCTGTTTTGGGCGCATCCGGCCGGTTACCCGGCCGGACCGGGCTTTCCGCTTAAATAAATTTTTGGCAGACCCGGTCTGCCAAAAATTTATACCGCTTCAATCCCTTGCGCGTTCCCCGTGAGAACCTTTTTCTCCCCTATGAATGACCGGTGTCCGGTTAGTTCAGCAAGGGGTCAGGCGTAAGCCCGCCGGGGTCAGACCCCGGTTTCGCCGGCGCGCGAAATCCGGCCGTAGCCCCCCGCTAAAGGCCGCACGTAACCCACAAAAATTTTAGCGGGGGTTTTTAGGGAAACGCTGATTAACTTGACGCTAATCGCGTTTCCCTAATGTATTTGCTCATTTCATTGCGCAAATACAACATTAAAGTAGCGCCGATTTATTCTCGATTGAATAAATCCTTGCTTTCTTAGCGGAATTTGTTAGGAATTTAAAATTTTTGAGCCCTTTACCAAAGCAAAACGCCCGTCAATCCCATATAATATCCATGAGATCATTACGCATACTCAAACAAGGGGTGTGGTACGAAATCCGCACCCGCGTCAACAACCGGGAACCGTTGTTCCGCTTAGGGACCGGCGCCGCGGCGCCGGTCCCCAGGGCGCTGTTTGCCCGGGTGTTCCGGGAGACGAAACTGCGGTTCGTTTTCGAGGTCCGCGGGCTGTGTCTCGCGGACGACTGGCTGACGTTTTACATTAAGCCGGCGGACGGGCTGGAACTTCCGGCTATCATGCAGTGGCTGAAGCAGGTGTTCGCCCAACGGTACAACCGCCTGGACGGCCGGATCGGGCATATCTGGGGGGACCGGTACGGGTCGTGGATACTGGAGGGGGAGCCGCCGGAGGAGGAGGCCGGAGCGGGACGGGGGGATTCGGACGCTGGGGTCAGACCCCAGAATGGGGATTCAGACACTAGGGTCAGACCCCGGTATGGGGAACGGGCGATCCAAGCCGCTTTTTCCCTCACATTCCCCCTTTCCCCCGCCCCCGCGCCCGGATAAGCGGCGTTAATCCGCCCGGGGTTCCGTAGCAACCGTCTTTTCCACCGTAAACCGAAAACGCTTACGGAAAAGGTCTGTCCTGAACCGGGTAAAACCTGAATTGCGGGTCGCGTCTAGCGCTTGCTCCGGAAAATTTACCACCACCGAAAATCTCGTAAACCGCCTTTTGGATTTCGATCTTGTTCCCGGGTTCTTCATTCGGGCGCTTGGTTTAATACCCCGGTCTCCGCTCCGCGGAGGCTCATTGGGCGTATTCAAGACCCCCATGGTTCTCTCCCCGGGCGGTTTTTTATCGGAAGTTGTTCAAAAACTGAAGTTTTTGAACAACTCTGTTATTCCACGAAACAAACCACGCCGTAACAGACGATCTGTCCCTCGTCTCCCCGGGCTATTACCGGAATATCCGGCATCACCGAGGTCCGGGTATTATGCAAAAGGCCGCTTTGCAGGACCGCCGCGGTCAACGCTCCCCCGCAGGCGCTGATCCTCCGGTCATAGATCGCCGCGGTAAGGGTTTCCTGGTCTTTTTCCTGCAATAATCGCACAAATTCCTCTGCCTGGGCGACGGCGTTTTTTTCATCATGACTTTTTGAGAGCCCCGTGGACATAACAAGCAGGGTGTTTCCCATGAGGGGTTCCAGGATGATCCGTAAGGCCCGGGCCAAGGCGGAAATCCGGGACGGCTTGATACCGCCAATAAGTATGGGAATGATGGATGCATGGGGGAAACAGAATTTAACAAAGGGCAACAGCACCTCCACCGAGTGTTCCTTTAAGTGGGGAATGTCATTTATCTCAAAATAGGTGCTGCAGGAGGCCAATTCTTCACTTAGTTCTATATCCACCGGAATCCTTCCCAGGGGGGTCCTAAAAAAATGGGAATCGGAAAAGAAAATCCCCTCTTCATCAAGGACATGGATAGGGCCGAGGATAACTACCCGGATGATATCCTCATTTCTCGGGTTACCCATCCCGGGAACCGCGGAAAAGGCCGCCGCCGCGACCTCTCCCGATAGATCCCAGGCGCCGTGGGGGGCGACGATGGCCAGGGCATGAGTACCGGCTCCCTTTTTTAAGCCGAAAGATCGGAGCCGGCTTTCCGCCGCCCGCTTTTCCTCAGGGTAAAATAAACCTGCCACAACGGGTGAACGGATTTTTTCTTTTGCGGAAAGTCCAAATTGCCCCATTCTTAAAGTATAGGTTTCCCCCTTGTTCCATGCAAGTATGGAAGCCTATTATTTTTCTATTCTGCACCCTTCCAACTCCCGGAGGCGTTTTTCCTCGACTTTTATATGCAAATTTTTTTCCTGGGTGGGGATGACTAACCCCCGGGGACCGTTTTTTGCCCGGCGGAGATATTTAACCGGGGTGTAAAACAGGTCCCCTTCACCGTTGTTACGGCCCTTGGAATAAAAAATCGCCAGGTTTCCCGCGTCCAGCAGGATGTCCAGGGGCACCGATTTACCCGGCCGTTGTTTAATAAACACGTAGGAACCGGGATAGTCCCGGACGTGGAGCCAAAGGTCATTTCCCTTGACATATTTTCTGAGGAGGGCGTCGTTTTCCGCCGCGCTCCGGCCCACCATGATAAGCCAGTCCTTGTCGCGGAAAGAAAGGCCCGGCCGCTGCCGGTCCCCCTTGGGCACGGGTTTTTGCCCCCTGGTTCTGATGAGTTTTTGGAGCTGCAGGGGATTGGTTTCCGCCAGGAGTTTGGCCAGGTTCTTTTCCAGTTTCTCCTTTTCCCGTTCCCCCGCCTGTATTTCCGACCGTAGTTCGGCAAGCCCGCTTTTCGCCTTCCGGTATTGTTCGTAGTAGGATTCCGCTTGGGCCGCGGGGCTTTTCCCGGAATCCAGCCGTAACCGTATGGTTCCCGGGGCGTAAAAATTTTCCGCCTCAAGCCAGGTATCCCCGGGGCGGATGTTCCCCAGGTTTGCCAGGATAATATCCCCGTAGTTTTTTAATTGATCCGCGGTCTCGTAATCCGCCTCTTTGGCCCGGAGTTTTTCCAGGGATGCCGCAAGCCGTCCCCGGCTGATTTCGAAACTCCGGCGAACCTGTTCCCGAAGGGCCTCCAGGGACAGACCCCCGCCGTGTTCCGCGTACCAGGCGTCGATTTTTTCATTAAAAGAAAGATCCCCGGGGATTTCCCGGACCGCGTAGACCCGTTCCGGCGTTTTTTCGGTCCTTCCCGCCGGGCTGTCTTCCGGCGTGTAACGTCCGCCGGTAACTTCTCCCCGTTTGGGGAGCCGCCGCATGGCATCGAGGACCGTCCCGTCTTCGGCGGTAACGACAAAATTGGCCGCGTTGGACCAGAGTCTCAGGTAGAGGCGGTAGTGGTTTTTCCCCTGCCGGACCAGGATACGGACGATACGGTTGTCTTCCAACTGGGTTGCCTCTTGGATCCAGCCGTTGACGATCCGGGATTTAAGAAATTCCGCGAACCGCAGGGGTTTTTCATTTTTTGGCACGGACCGAAAGGTCTCATGGACCCGGCACGCCCCCGGAGTCAGGGCAATCAACAGAACCTTGGTTTTCCCCTTTCCGTGAAGTTCCAGGGCCAGTACGTCATAGGTGCTTTGAATAACCCGTTGAATTTGAAAGCCCGGTAAATCTAATTCCGAGAGGATGAGGTTGATTTCCTTCCAATTAAGCGACATAGGCTCTCCCGTTTCATTATATCAAAAAACAGGTACCTTGATTAGCCGTCATAGGCTAAAGCGCCGGAACCGGGTATACTTATTCCATGAACATCACGCGGTTTTTAGCGCTCCTCATCCTGGGTCTGCTTTTTTTAGGTTGTTCCCCGGGGCAAAAGGAGCCGTTTTTTTCCCCGGAACGGGCGGCGGAGGTCCCGCCGGAAAATACCGGGGAGCCTGAAACCGCGATTTCCGGGCCTCCGGCGGAGGAGCCCCGTTTCCGGGATTACCGGGAACAGGCCCGCTCCCTTGCCGAGGCCCTGGACGACCGGAGCCTTGCGGCCCAGGTGATTATGACCGGGATAGACGGGAAAGGGGCGTTGACCGCGCCCATGGAGGATATCCTCCGGGACGTTCCCGCCGGGGGGGCCATGCTTTTCCGGCATAACCTTGACACGGATCCGGCGGGGGTCCGGAGGTTTACCGCGGAGATATCGCGGATCATCCGTGACGGGGAGGAATCGGGGATAGCGCCCTTTATCGCGGTGGATCATGAGGGCGGGCAGGTTCACCGGTTCGGCCCCGGGGTGGGCCGCCTGCCCCCGCCGCTTTCCTACGGGGAACTGGCCCAACGGGAAGGCCGGGACCGGGCCCTAGGGGCTGTCCGGGAGGGGGCCCGGCAATCGGGCCGGGAATTACGGGACCTGGGAATCACCCTGAACTTCGCCCCGGTGGTTGAGGTTCTCACCGAGGAAAACCGCCCGTTTCTGGAGGATCGTTCCTACGGGCCCGAGGGGGAATTTACCCAGGCCGCGGCGGCGGCCTTTATCCGGGGTATGGAGGAGGGGGGTATCCCCTGTGTGGTTAAACATTTTCCGGGTAATACCGCCACGGATCCCCACCGGGGGGTTCCCGTCCTGACCCAAGACCGCGGGGCCCTGGACCTGATGGTCCGCCCCTTTGCCGGCCTTATCCGGGAGCTTCCCCTTTCGGGGATCATGGTGTCCCATGTGCTGGTCCTGAGCCGGGACCCGGATCGGAACGCCAGCCTTTCGCCGGCGGTGATCCGGGACTGGATCCGGGGGGAGCTGGGCTTTTCCGGCATGGTTCTGACGGACGATTTTTCCATGGAGGCTGCCGCCGCCCCGGGCCGGGGGGAGGGGGACGCCGCGGTGGAAGCCCTCGCCGCGGGGGCCGATATGGTCATGGCCTGGCCCGCCACCCTCCGGCGCACCCACCGGGCCATCCTCCGGGCCCTGGAAGACGGCCGGCTTCCCCGGGAAAGGCTCCAGGAAGCGGCGGAACATATCCTTTTTGAAAAACTCCGGTTTGGGCTTTTCCCATGATACCGGAAACCGAAAAAACCGGCCCCTTGCGGGACGGGATCCCCCGTATCCTCTACCGGGACCCCCGGTGCCTGGTGGTCAATAAGATCCCCGGAGAAGCGGTGGAGGGGGCGGCGCCGGGGATGATCGACCTTCCCCGGCTTCTGGCGGAAAGCTCCGGCGGGGCGGCCTCCGGACCGGAGGGCCTGGCCGTACCCGTTGCGGTAAACCGGCTGGATGTACCCGCTTCGGGGTGCGTCCTTTTTGCCCGGACCCGCCGGGCTCTTTCCCGGCTCAACGCCGCCCTGGGACAGGGCAAAATGGAAAAACGGTATTGGATTATCGCCGAAAATCCCGCCGCCTGGGAACTTCCCGAAGCCGGGGAGTGGATCCACTGGCTGAGCCGGAATCCCCGGACAAACAAAAGCCGAGCCTGGGCCCACGAAGGACCGGGCCGTAAACAGGGGGTTCTCCGGTACCGGATCAAAGGCCGGGGGGAGCGGTATATTTTTTTGGAAATCGAACTGGCCGCCGGCCGGCACCATCAAATCCGGGCGCAGCTTGCCGCCCAAGGGCTCTTTATCAAGGGGGATATCAAATACGGCGCCCGGCGCAGCGAAAGGGGGGGCGGCATACGCCTTCACGCCCGGTCCCTCTGCTTTCCGGATCCCGCGGAACCGGAAAGGATTATCCGGGTTATTGCCCCGCCCCCGATGAGGGACCGGCTCTGGCTGGATTTTGAGGCTGACGCCGCGTCCTCCGGGAGTTTCCCTTAAATTTCTTGTTGACCGTGATGAACGTCCCCCTCCGGCGGGCATTCAGGCCGTTCCCCGCGCCGCGTTAATCGGGTCGCTTTCTTACGACTCACCCGCTTCTCGTTTGGTCACCCGGTAAGGACACGAACTATTTTTCCCGGTAATAGGGGCGCATTTCCGGCGCAAGTGCCGGAAACCGGGCTTTTCGGCGCTCCGCTCCGGGGGCTGTAAACGAAGTGTAATAAGGGCTGTTTTTTGAAGGTTCAGGCGGACCGTTTTCCATGTTTACGGTTCATTTCCGCGGCTGTCCCTCCGCTCCCCCTCCTTCTCCTCTGTTTTGCCCGGTCTGTTCCCCGCCAGGGACAGAGCTATCCCCTAATCCAGAACGGAGCGTCTTGTCAGGCTTGTGTCAGGATGCTTTTTCGACCTTGTAATTTTTTTTGTGTAAACGGTAAATCATAGGGGGACCCTATCTTCCCCGTAAATGATTGCGAATTGATTGAGGGCCGCCCCCCAATCCCGTATCGGCATTGTCCATTTTCTGGATATGTTTTTCAAGCCCATGAAAATCAGCTTCATCGCCGC
>JAITKD010000080.1 GCA_031278575.1 Spirochaetaceae bacterium
TTGGCGCAATCGGCGCTGCTTTAACGCAAGGTAAACAAAGTTTACCCTATTTGCGCAATGAAATGAGCAAATACATTAGGGAAACGCGATTAGCGTCAAGTTAATCAGCGTTTCCCTAACGGTTTAGCCGCCCTTGCTTAAACCAGGGAGAAAAACAGGAAGCCAAAAAACGCCAGCAGCATTGATCCGGCCAGAACATACACCCAGAGGGGCAAATTTTTCGCCGCTTCCTCCCGAAGGGGGGCCTTTGTATCCCCCCCGCCCCGCCCGGAGGCGGCGGAATACCCGCAGACCGGACACCCCCCCGTAAAGACCCCCTCCTCTCCCACAAAACCGCAGGCGGGACACCGGACCGAAGCAAAATACCGTCCGCACCGGGGACAATGTTTTGTTTCCCGGCTTACTTCGGCGCCGCAGTGTTCGCAAAAAAACCGGGGATGTTTCATACCCGCGGACACCCGGGGTAAGATACGGGGCATAAAAACCAAGGACTCACCGCCGCGGGATTTCTTCGCTTAAAAATGCCCCCCCTTCTTTTACCGGTATGGTCCACCTCTTACCCCTTTTACCCCGCGGCTTTTTTTTCCTGGCCGCCGCCGGTGGTTTTTGCCGGGTGATCCGCCCCCGGGTTTTCAGTCTTGGGAAGGGATGAATCCGCCGCCGGTGATGGAGCGGAAGCTTCCCCCGGGGCAGGTTTAGCGGAGGAGGCGGCGGGTTTACTCCCCCCTTTCTTATCGGTCACATAAAAACCGGAACCTTTAAAAATAATACCGGACCCGCCGTTAATGATCCGGCGCACCTCCTTGCCGCATTGGGGACAAGTGGTTAAAGGGCGGTCACTCATATTTTGAAAAACATCAAAATAATACCCGCAGCTTTTACATTCATATTCATAGGTCGGCATGACAAATCCTTTTTATTATACCCTATAGATTTGAGTTTTTCAGATAAGGAATTAACTGGTTCTTTACCTGAAAAAGAATTCCCTTTCCAACAGAATTCGGTTGGGACGAGGCCTTTTTAGCTAATTTGAATATAACGATAACATATTAAAAAGTAAAGCGATCACCTGGGGACTTAGGGAACCGGTCCGTATGATCAAAGCGGCATCTTCCTGGGAGGGAATATTGGCAAAAAGGGCGGCGGCCAATGTCAGGGGATCTCCCCCCTCCGCGGGGGGCAGCCCGGTCATAAAGATCCGGGTCAGGGAAAAAAGGGACGCCAATCCCTTCGCCTGGTTTACCGACGGGGTTTCAATCCGCAAAAAGGCCTCATATTCCTTCCCCGCTTCCCCCTCAGGAACATCGTAGATACTAAAAAAGATCCGATCCGCGGGGATTTGCAGGGGAATTTCCAGCAGGGCCAGGAACTGATTAATCGGCGCGCCCCCTTCATCGGTCCAGCCGGCTAAGAGGGCGTCCCGGCGGAAGGCCGCAAATTCCGGGGGAGCCGCTATCCCCGAGGGGGGAATCAGGGGGTCCCCGTCGGAAACCAGGGCCCGGCGGGAAGTCAAAAAGACCGAAAGGTCGTACCAGTCGGAACGCCAATAGTTCCCCCCCGCGGCCGAAGGGCGTTTTTTCCAGAAAGGGCTAAAGACAAAGGAGAGGTCTATCCGTTTATTGGGATATTTACCCCGGGCCGCCACCATGAAAGACCGCCCCGAACCCGGCGGATAAACGGCAGCCACCGCGGAATTGGTTTTATCCAGAAACTCCCCGGCGTCTTTTCCGCTAAATCCCCCCAGGGAAACAAACTCCAAGAGGGGGCGCGCCCGGGGAACATCCATGGAGACGTAGGCTGCGGCTCCGGGCGCCAGGAAGGCAAATTCCCCCGTTTCATCAACCGCCGGCTTTGGGGGACTGGTGGCGCAGGATACGAAAAAAAGAACCCCCCCGAACAAAAGCCCCGCTCTTTTAAATTTCATCGCCTATACCTTATCAATATCCGCTATCCAAACTTCGTCCCCGGCTTCCAGTTCCCGTCCTTGGGTTTTCTCCCATACCACCGAAACCGACAGGGTCTCCGCAGCCACATAGTCCGAAAAAGACTCCCAGGCGGCCTTGAGCCGGTCCGGGCCGTAGAGGCGCAGCCGGATCCGGTCGGTAATCGTAAGGCCCTTATCCTTCCGCATATTTTGCACCCCCCGGATCAGGTCCCGGACATCCCCTTCCTGGGCCAGTTCCTCGGTTACCTCCGTATGGAGGGCTACGGTGAGGGTCCCCTCGTTTAAGACCCGCAGGCCGGCCTTCTCAATCCGCCGGATATCCACCTTCTCCGCGGTAATTTCCACCGGCTTCCCCGCAACCTCAATGGAAAGGGTTGCCCCCTCCAGAAGCCCCTGGATCTCAAGCTGGCTTAACGCGGCGATCCGATCCGCGGCGGCCTTCATATCCTTCCCCAATTCCTTCCCCAGGATACGGAAATTGGCCTTGGCCTCGTAGACCACGAGGTCCTCTTCGTTATCCCGGAAGATTACGGTTTTTACGTTAAGCTCTTCCCGGATAATATCCTCCATTTCCAGGAACACCTTCTTTTCATCGACGTTCCGGGTTACCAGTTCCACCGCCTTGAGGGGCTGCCGCACCTTGAGGTTGTACTGGGACCGAAGGGCCCGGCCCATGGAAACCGCGTGCTGGACCGCCCCCATCTTGTACTCCAGTTCCCGGTCCCGCCGCTCCTCCCGGGGAAGGGGGAAATCGGTCAGGTGGACCGATTCGGCATCCCCTTCCCCGCGGAGGTTCCGCCAGATGGCGTCGGTGGTAAAGGGCATAAAGGGACAGGCCACGGTGATCAGGGTTTTAAGCACGTCGTAGAGGGTCCCGTATGCCTCGGTCTTATCCGTATCGTTCTCAAAGCTTCCTCCGGCGGAATCCCTCCCGCCGGAGGAAGCGCGCCAGAAACGCCGCCGGGAACGGCGGATATACCAGTTGTTGAGGAGGTCGATGAATTCGATGACGGGGTCCACCGCCCGGGAGAGATCGTAGGCGTCCAGGGCGGTACTCACCCGCTCCGTCAGGGTTTCCGCCACCGAGAGGATCCACTGATCCAGGGGATTCGAGGGCTTATCCGGGGCCCCGGCGGGGCTCATGCCGTCAATGTTGGCGTAGGTGACGAAGAAACTGTAGGCGTTCCACAGGGGAATGAGGATGCTTTTCATCACCTCCCGAACCCCCTCGTCGGAATAACGGAGGTCGTCGGACTTGACCACCGCCGAATGGATCAGGAAGAGCCGGAGGGCGTCCGCCCCGAAGGTGTTGACCACCTCCATGGGATCGGTGAAGTTCCGCAGGCTCTTGCTCATCTTCTTGCCGTCCGATGCCAGGACCAGGCCGCTGACGATGCAGTTCTTGAAGGCGGGGCGCTTAAAGAGGGCCGCCGCCAGAACGGTCAGGGTGTAGAACCAGCCCCGGGTCTGATCGAGCCCCTCGTTGATAAAATCCGCGGGGAAATGGGCCTCGAAGAATTCCTTGTTCTCAAAGGGATAGTGATGCTGGGCGTAGGGCATGGCCCCGGACTCAAACCAGCAGTCCAGGACCTCGGGGATCCGCCGCATGACCCCGGGACACCTTCCGCCGTCATACGGCGGCGCCGCGGAACAGGGGATGGTGATTTCATCCACAAAGTGCTTGTGGAGGTCCTCCGGCTCCCGGCCGGAAAGCGCCTTGAGTTCCTCCCGGCTTCCCACGCAGACGGTTTTGCCGCAGTCCGGGCATTTCCAGATGGGCAGGGGGTTCCCCCAGTAGCGGTTCCGGCTGATGGCCCAGTCCCGGGCGCCCTCAAGCCACTTGCCGAAGCGGCCGCTCTTGATATGCTCCGGGACCCAGGAGATGAGGCTGTTGGCCTCCAGCATATCCTGCTTTACCTGTTCCACCTTGACGAACCAGGAACCCACCGCCCGGTAGATCAGGGGGCTCCCGCATCTCCAGCAGTGGGGATAGGCGTGGAGGATCTGTTCCCGCTTGACCAGTTTCCCCTCGGCCTTGAGCCGTTCCATGATGGCCTTGTCCGCGTCCTTTACGAAGAGGCCCCGGTAATCGGCCACCTCGGAGGTGAAGCGGCACTCCTCGTCCACCGGGCATATCACGGGGATCCCCGTCCCCTTGAGGACCCGCTGGTCGTCCTCCCCGAAGCCCGGGGCGGTGTGGACGATGCCGGTCCCGTCCCCGGTGGAGACGAAGTCCCCGCCGTAGACCCGGAAGGCGTTCTGTTCCCGGGCGGAGGCGAAATAGGGGAAGAGGGGCTCGTATTCGAG
>JAITKD010000181.1 GCA_031278575.1 Spirochaetaceae bacterium
TACAACCATTTTGCGGTGAAGGCAAAGATATACATGGCTTCACTGAAGAGGGCGATGGAATTACTGTCTGCTTTTAACATGGGGGATAATGGCGCTCTTGCGTAACATGAGTTATTAAACAACTCTAATATATTTGAATGGAAATTATTACCGTGGCAAAACATGGCGTTTCATGTATGGAAAAGACGGCGAATATAATTTGAAGTTTATATCAGCAGATGGGCATTTTGAAGCGGTTTATAACAAAGGTAGTTCAACACCTTTTGATCAGATGCCGTCAACATACTCGCCGCGCCTGTCCGCGCTGTGGAAGAAGCGGAGGCCCCACGGTCGTTCAAGAGAATCCGCGCCGCATCGGGACTGTTCACGAGGAAGTTGATGAACTTCGCCGCCGCAACGTGATTCCCTCGTCAATCCCCACCATGATATTTGTTTTTTTGGATTTTTTTGGGGACGGATGGAGAAGGATCGGTATAAATCCTTTAGGGAAACGCTGATTAACTTGACGCTAATCGCTTTTCCCTAATGTATTTGCTCATTTCATTGCGCAAATACAACGTCGCGCGGCTCCCAGGGGCCGCGCCGCTCCTAAATATAGTCCCAACTATCAAGCCGTCTCCCCAGGGCGGCGGTTATTATCCCCAAAACCAGGGCCCGTACCTGCCGGAAGGATTCCCCCTCCGGGATATACCGGGAAAGAAGGGCGGGGTTGAGGGATTCCACGGTTTTAAGCCAGCGCCGCCCGCCGGGGCCAACGGCCAAAAATTCCCCCCGGGGAGCGCCCTGGTTTTGTTTCGGGGAAATTCCCCCGCAGGAGGCGCACCGCAGGCCGCCGTCCCCGGGAAAATACCATAATACTTCATCCTGCCCGGCTTCACAAGCGCAGGAGGAACAGCGGCCCAGGGGGGGGCGTATCCCCAGCAGTTCCGCCCAGTTCCATAAAAAATGAATGCCTATCCGGGAACCGGTTCCTTCATCGGCCCCTTCCAGGGCGTCCAGGGTTTTGTCGATCAGGGCCAGGGCTTCGGCCCAGTTTCCGCCCCCGCCGTGGGAGGCCAAAATGGTTTCCGCCAGGGAAAGGGCGGCCATGGATCGGTGGTAGGTTTCCCGGATTCCGGGCCTCCAGGAAAGGACATCAAAGTCGGTTACCTTCCGGGTGTCCCGGACCGGATCATGGTAAACCCACAGGGTCCCCCGGTGAAAGGGGGCCACATGGGATCGGAGGCGGCTTTTAGGCCCCCCAAAGAGGGTGGCCCGGAGGATCCCCTCTTCGGCGGTGAGGAACCAGGCATCCCGGTTGGATTCCCCCGCGGCCCTGACCCGGAGGACCAGGGCGGAATAGGTAACGGTCCGGGCCATACCTACCGGAGATCCAGGGCAAAAACCTTACTGTTCCGGCGGTGATCGTAGTTTTTCCGCCGTCCCGGGGGGAGGCTCTCCAGGGAACATTCCGTAAACCCCAGGGACTCAAACCAGTCGTGGGTCCGGGTGGTCAGGACAAAAACCCGGCGGAGCCCCTGTTTTACCGCCCGGTCAATAAGGAAGCGGACAATACGCCGGCCCAATCCCCTGTCGGCATAGGCCGGGTCCGTGGCAATAGCGGCGATTTCCCCCTGTCCTTCCCCCTGATGGTGGAGGGCGCCGCAGGCATGAACCGACCCGTCTATTTCAAAAACCACATAATCGGCCTTTTTTTCCTGTATGGCTTCGGAATTCCGCCGTACCAGAACCCCCTGCTGCATTAACGGCTCCATCAACCGGAGAACATCCGGGATATCCGCGGTTTTAAGCCCCCGGATGGCCTCATATTCATCGGCGTACACCATGGTCCCCGCGCCGAGGTTGGAAAAAAGCTCCCGCAGTACCGCCCCTTCTTCCCGGCCGTCGATGATGTGTACCCGCTCCACCCCGGACCGGGATGCCCGGAGGGCCAGGCGGAGTTCCGTTAGGGGTTTGTCCTCCTTCCCCGGGGAGGGATTTAATTCCAGGAGGGCCTCCGCCTCCTGGGGGGTCAGGCGGATGATCCGCCCCCGGCCGTCCATCTCGGTATTTTCCGGTATCCTATACGCCCCCTTTCTAAGCCCCTGATCGACCGAAACGATAAAAAGTTTTACCGCCCCTAGGGCGGCGGAAGCCTCCAGGGCGATTTCATCGCTGGGCACGTTGTAGGGCTTCCCCGAAGGGCTGTAGCCGATACAGGGGAGGATGGGGACCATCCCCAGGTCGAGGATCCGGCGGATGGAATCGGTGAGGATCTTATCCACCGTTCCGGTATACTCCATATCGATCCCCTCCACTACCCCGAGGCCCCGGGCGCGGACAAAGTTCCCAATCGCCGCGTCCACCGCGCCGGCGGAAAGGCCCGTCATAAACTGAGTAGCCGTATGAAAGGCCGCCATAACCACAAAGGGGATGGCCTCCGCCGTGGTAATCCGGGTGGAACCGGCATACCGGCAGGTTATGCCGTATTCCCCCAGCACCGAATCGATCCGCTCCTTGGCGCCGGGGACTATCACCACCCGGAACCCCGTTTTTGCCAGGAGGGCAAGATCCTTCATCAAATAGGGGAACAGAGGATCCCCGGTAACGGGAAAATCGATCTTAAACACCATGGTGGAACCGTCAAAACGGCTCTGGTAATAAAAGGCCTCCCGGACCAGGTCCATTTGGGATACGGATTTATTCATCCGGCATAACTCCGCGCTTCCTTAGGAAAATTTTTCAAAGTATACTATATTTTTAATAAATTCTATAGACCTTGGACGAAAAAATCATTATTCTATAACAAGGAGCTTGGCTTAAAAATAAGCCGGTCCGTTTCTCTTAAATCTCAGGCTGGGGTTTCAAAATTCGATGTTTTGAAACAGCCTTAGATAAAAAGCAGTTTTTGCTTTTTTAATATATCATTCATAAGTTTAAAGATGCCGGAACAAAGCGTAGTCCCCATAGATCAGATTCTTCCCCCCAAATTATCCCTGGTAGCCCTCATGGGCCGCCCCATTTTTCCGGGGATCTTTACCCCCATTATGATTGGGAACCCCGCGGATGTAAAGGTCATCGACGATGCCGTGGCCGGGGATGGGCTCATCGGCCTCTTGATGTTGATGAACGAGACCGAGACGCCGGCCGTCGGCGACCTCTATAAGGTGGGTACGGCGGCAAAAATCGTAAAAAAAATAAACCTCCCCGACGGAGGGGTGAATATTTTTATCTCCACCCTTAAACGGTTCAGGATAAAAAAGGCCCTGAACCCCGCAAACCCCATCGTGGCCGCGGTCGCCTATTTGGAGGATGAGGAGGATAATACCAGTGAGGTAAAGGCCCTGACCCGGGCGTTGATCAGCGAAATGAAGCAAATTTCCGAAAACAACCCCCTGTTTTCCGAAGAAATGCGCCTGAACATGATCAACATCGATCATCCCGGCAAAATCGCCGATTTTATCGCCAGCATCCTCAATATTGATAAAACCGAACAGCAGAAAATCCTGGAGGTCCTCAACGTCCGCAAGCGGATGGAACAGGTTCTGGTTTTTATCAAAAAAGAACAGGAATTGCTGCGGATCCAGAAAAGAATCCAGAAGGAAATCAACGAAAAGATAGAAAAATCCCAGCGGGACTATTTCCTTAAGGAGGAGCTTAAGGCAATCAAAACCGAATTGGGGATGACCACCGACGCGAAAAGTTCCGAATACCAGCGCTTTAAGGAAAAAATCGACGTCTTTAAGTTTGAGGGCGAGGTTAAAGAGGCGGTAGAACAGGAACTGGAAAAACTCAACCTTATGGACCCGAATTCCGCGGAATTTACCGTAACCCGGAATTATCTGGATGTGATTGTAAACCTCCCCTGGAACAACCCGGAACCGGAAAATTTCGATCTGACCTGCGCCCGGAATATTCTGGAGAAGGACCATTACGGCCTCAAGGATGTGAAGATCCGTATTGTGGAATACCTGGCGGTTCGGAAATTGCGGCGGGACACCAAGGGGTCCATCATTTGCCTCGTCGGACCGCCGGGGGTGGGTAAAACCTCCCTGGGAAAGTCCGTAGCCCGGGCCCTGGGGAAGCAGTTTTTCCGCTTCTCCGTGGGGGGTATGCGGGATGAGGCGGAAATCAAGGGACACCGGCGTACCTATATCGGCGCCATGCCCGGAAAGATCATCCAGGGCCTTAAAATCGTAAAAAACAAAGCCCCGGTTTTTATGATCGATGAGATCGACAAAATGGGGGTGAGTTTTCAGGGGGACCCCGCCAGCGCCCTCCTGGAAGTCCTGGACCCGGAACAGAACAGCAGCTTTCGGGATCACTACCTGGACCTTCCCTTTGATATATCCCATATTTTCTTTATCGTTACCGCCAATACCCTGGATACCATTCCCCCTCCCCTTTTGGATCGGATGGAGATTATTCAGCTTCCCGGTTATATCGATCAGGAAAAAATCGAGATCGCCAAACGGTACCTGATACCCAAAAGCCTGGAAAAAAGCGGCCTGAAAAAAACCCAGGTAAAATATTCCCAGCAATCCCTGCTTCATATCGCCAACGGGTATGCCCGGGAGGCGGGGGTCAGGAATTTTGAAAAAAACCTGGACAAGATCCACCGGAAACTGGCGAAACAGATCGTGGAGAGCGAAGAGATCAAGGCCGGGAGCAAAACGGACGGGGGGGAGGGCCCTAAAGTCAACGGGGCTTTAACGGAAAATTCCCCGGCGCCAAACAAGGCCGCCGCTGCCGCCGGTATTCCCCCGGGGACGCCGGCTAAATTTACCATAGATAAAAAACTCATCGAAAAACACCTGGGCAAACCCCTCTTCCCTGAAGAAGTCTTAAAACGGGCCGACCGGCCGGGGATGTCGGTGGGCCTCGCCTGGACCAGTATGGGGGGGGACACCCTGGTGATCGAAGCGATTTCGGTGGCCGGTAAGGAGGGGTTCACCCTCACCGGCAAAATGGGGGACACCATGAAGGAATCCGCCGCCATCGCCATGACCCTGGCGCGGAAACTGGGGGCGGAGCGGTACGGGATCGACACCGTGTGGTTTGAAAAAAACCATATCCACCTCCACATCCCCGAAGGGGCCACCCCCAAGGACGGTCCCTCCGCGGGGATCACCATGGCTACGGCCCTCCTTTCCCTGATACGGAACCGGGTTATCACCGATAAGCTGGTCATGACCGGCGAACTTTCCCTTACCGGCCAGGTTCTCCCCATCGGGGGGCTCAAGGAAAAAACCATCGCCGCCCAGCGTAATAAGGCCCGGCATATCATCATCCCCAAACAGAACCTCCGGGATTTGGACGAGATCCCCGATCATGTAAAAAAGGGGATCGAATTCCATCCCGTGGAACGGTTTGAGGAGGTATTGGCCCTGGCCCTGCCGGATTAGCGCCGTGTATACCCATCCCAAGCTCACCGCCTTTACCGGCGCCTTGGAAGCCCTGTTCCATGAGGTCGATGAAGCCCTGGAGGAAAAGTGGGGGGACCGTTTTTCCCCGCACCCAAACCGGCCTAAACGGGGGGAAACCGGAAACCCGGAGGCGGACGGCCTTTTTGAATTGGCCCCGGATTTTACCCCGGGAATAGGTTCGGAGCGGGGCCGGGGCTACATCGTGTCCTTACGGATCGCCACCCTTGAACCGGTTCAGCCGGCCCTGTTTGAGGCTTTTATGGAAGAAGCCGCCCAGCAAATCCGGGAAAAACTCCCCCGGTATTTCCCTGACCGGAACCTTGAGGTGGTCCGGGACGGCAAACGGTTCAAAATCATCGGCAATTTTTCCCTGGGGGATGCGTAGCCCGGAATTGGGCGCCTCTAGGGGAAGGGGGGGCTGTTTCCGTGCCGCTTCCGCGCATTGCCGCCCTTATTCCCCGCCCCCCCTGCGCTCCGGCCCTGCGGGCCTCCGCTACCCCCCAAAAACGGCGCTTGGCGGACCGTTGGGGTCAGACCCCGTGATCATACCGCATGAAACCGTAAAGAACCGCATGAAATAGCAGTAAACCGCTGTATATCGCATCGTTTGGTACAAAACAACATAAAACCGCATCAAAATTTGGCGACTGACGCCTTTTGGGCTGGGGTCTGACCCCAATGGGAGAAACGGCATACCAGAGGGTCAGACCCCGTGATCATACCGTATCAAACCGCATTGTGTAGCACAAAACGGCAGGGCAATCTCCGTCGAGCCGTAAGTCCGCCGGGGGTTTCTGCACCGGCTAACGGTTCCCGCCGCGCTCACGGCGCTCATTGGCCCGCGAGGTTGTGGATGGCCTCCGCCGACAGCCCGGTGATTTCGCTGATGAACTCCACCGATACGCCTTTTGCCAAGGCGTTTCTTGCGATTTCAGCCCGGCCCTTTGCCATGCCTTCTTCCAGGCCCTCCTCACGCTCAACCACCAGCGCCTCTTCCAGTTTCCATTCACCAAATAACATATTGATTACCTCCGATCCGTTCTTTTCAAAAAATCCTTTTAAGACATTGTTCGCTATACACCATTCTACCGCCTCGCTTATGGCCCC
>JAITKD010000208.1 GCA_031278575.1 Spirochaetaceae bacterium
CCCGGGCCCGGTTCAGCCATTTTTCCGCTTCCTCAAATTTACCCAGTTCAAAATAGGCCATTCCCAGGGAATAATATTCCTCCGCTGAGGCGCCCCAGGTGGCGCAGGAACTTATAACCGCCCCCGCGCACACAACGATTAAAAAGAGGGGAGAACAAAACTGTTTCGGAACGCCAAAGTTATTCATTTTCCCGTATTCAGTACCGTATCCTCGATTTCCCGGAGCTGGGCCCGGTACAGCCGGGCGATATTATCCCCGTAATCGGCGATAAGCTGGATAATATTCCGGGGGTGGGAGTCGCCGTCTTTGCCGTTTATCCGGTCCCCCGCGTCCCCCAGGCCCGGCATGATATAGGCCGCCTCATTGAGGATGGGGTCCATCCAAAGAGTGTAGACCTGGCAGTTATCCAGGGCCCGGACTACCCGGAGGGCCCCCTTTAAGGCGGCAATGGCGTTAAAAAACTGGATGGACCGGGGCTTGATCCCCTCCCCCAGGAGGTATTTAACCACGGTGACCAAACTGCCCCCGGTGGCGTTCATGGGATCGGCAAAGATAAGGTCCTTGCCGTCCAGGGATTTCAGATTGAAATAGGACTTATCCAGATCCAGGATATATTCCATGTCGGATTCCTTTTTTGAATCGTCCCGTTTTATCCTGAACAGGGCGAACGGGGTCACATAGCCGTGGGAAGAATACTCCTCAATCTCCTTGGACATGATCATGGAGGGCAGCAGGGCCCCCCGGAGCATGACGCACATCACCGTATTTTCAATCTTTTCGTCGATATTGGTGATTTTATGCACCGCGTAGTTCTGCACCGGAACCGTAACCGGGGTTTGGACAATAAGGTAGTTTTTGTTAAGCCCCGGGGTTCCCCCATAGGCGAGTTTAAAGAGCATTTCATAGGCCCGCTGGATATAATAGACAAATTCCTGGTTTTCGGTCCGCACGTCCCGGAGTTTCGCGATTAACCGGGACGCCTCCGGGTGGCTTTCCTGGGGGGTAAGGAACGAATAGACATGAATATTCGGCGCTTCCCCGCAGATTTCCTGCATCATAACGCCCATTTCGTTGTAAAGGGAGATGAGTTTATCCTCCGCGCCCCGCCGTTCTTCCGGCATTCCCGAAGACAGGCGTTTGAAGGTCTCCATGACCTTATCATAAAGCTGGTTCATCCGGGATAGATAATCCCAGTCCGCGCCGGTCAAATACCCGTCAAGATCTTCCGCTTTGAGAATAACCCTGTTCATAGTACCATGAGTATATTTTTTAACGCCGGTAAATGCAAGCTTGAAATTTTTGGATTATTTTTCACTTTTTTGGAGAAGGTTTATGAAGGTTTATGAGGGGTTTACAAAAATAAAAAATAGATTATTATTACAGTCAAAAATGAGGGGGTTTTTATGAGAATTACCACACGGGGGCGCTACGCTCTTCGGGCATCCCTGGCATTGGCAAAGCTGGGGAAAAAGGGTAACCCCATTTCGATAAACAGCCTGTCCGCGGAGGAAAATATCTCCTCTGTCTTTCTGGAACAAATCTTTTTCAAGCTCAGAAGGGCGGGAATCGTCAGTTCCGTCCGCGGCCCTGGGGGGGGCTTCTGTTTTGCCCGCCCTCTTGATAAACTGACCGTCAAGGACCTTCTGGATGCCGCGGGCGAGGACCTCAGCGTTTCCCCCTGTGATAAACACCAGAAGAGCTGCGACCGGATCAGCGGCTGTTTGAGCCATCAGGTATGGGTAACCACAACGGAACTGGTCAACGATTACCTGCGGAGCATCACCCTGGCTTCCATTCTCGAACAGGCGGAAATGGTAGAAAAAGAGGGTGTGGAGGAACATGAGGCTTCTTAAAGAAACGGAAAAAGCGGCGTACCGGAGGGTGGCCGAAGCGTTAAAACGGCGGAGCCGGGAGGCCCCCACGGTGGCGGATATTGTGGCCGCCACCGCCCTGCCCCTGGCCACCGTCCGCGAACTGGTTCCCCTGGCGGCGGATGAGTATTCGGCCCGCCTGGAGGTGACCGAATCGGGGGAAATCCGCTACTCCTTTCCCCACGGCTTTGCCAGCCGTTACCGGGGGTTCAGGGCGGGATTCAGGAAATTTACCGAAAAAGCGGGCCGCCTGGTAAAAACCGTTTCCGCCGGGCTTTTTAAAGTCTGGATCATGGTGATGCTGGTGGGCTATTTTGTGCTTTTTATGCTCATCGCCCTGGCCAGCCTTTTTATCACCGTGGCGGCCCGGTCCTCCAATTCCGGCAACCGGCGGGGCGGCGGCGGGGGGCTCTTTGTATCGGCCCATATTTTCGACCTGATCATCCGGCTCTGGTTTTATTCGGAATTAACCAAATCCATGGACCGGCGTTACGGCCCCCGGGAAAACCGGGCCGCCGGAAAACCCAGGGGCCGGCCCCTGCACCGGGCGATTTTCTCTTTTGTTTTCGGCGACGGGGACCCCAACAAAGACTGGGATCTCCGGGAAAAAAAGGCGTTTATCGCCTATGTCCAGGCCAACCGGGGGGTCATCTCCCTGCCGGAATTTATGGCCCTCACCGGCCTGGATCCCCGGCGGGCGGAGGAGGAAATACTGGCCCGCTGTTCCGAATTCGGCGGTTCCCCGGAAGCTTCAGGAGAAGGTACGGTCGTGTACCGCTTTGACGAACTCCTCCTCCGGGCGGACCGGGAAGACCGTTCTTTTGCGGGGGCCTCCCCCATCAAGCGGCTCAAGGAATTCTCCTCCAACAAAAAAAACATGAACATCTGGTTCGGCCTTATCAACACGGTGAACCTTATCTTCGGCGGTTATTTTTTCTACAACGCCCTGACCACCGGGGCCATCCTGACCGAAGCCCAGTTCCACGCCAGTTCGTATCTGTACGCCGTCACCTACCTGCTTTCCGCGGAATTTATCGCTAATCCCCTGCCCCTTATCACCATAGGGCTGGGGCTGGTTCCCCTGGTTTTTTCCGTCCTTTTCTGGCTGGTTCCCGGCCTCCGGTACGTCCTTGAAAAAAAGGAAAACGAGGGGATCAAACTGGACAATCTGAAAAAGCTGGGGTTCGGCCGGATCTGGTCAAAACCCCTGGCCGTTCAGGAAAAAGACATCGACAGCCCCGCCAAAGAGTGCCGCCCCCGGAACATGGCCGCCGCCCGGGACCGGATCATCAAGGATATGGGGGCCTGCTCAATGCCCGA
>JAITKD010000052.1 GCA_031278575.1 Spirochaetaceae bacterium
CAGTTTTTGGGAACGCGGCCTTAGGGAAACGCTGATTAACTTGACGCTAATCGCGTTTCCCTAATGTATTTGCTCATTTCATTGCGCAAATACAACATTAAAGTAGCGCCGATTTATTCTCGATTGAATAAATCAGCGCTTCCTTAGATTTATATGGAAAAACGGACTTTTATCCACTTTTCCCAAAGCCGTTCCCATCGAACCGAAGGTTCGCGCTAACCGGGTTTTGGAAATGGCTCTCCTTACAAAGATTCGTTCCCCGGCTTCATGGGGTTACCGCAATACTTTTCCATATATTTATTCATTGCCCTGATAATCCTGGTTTCCATGGCTTTATCGTAAAGCAGCGCCCCGCTTTTATCCCTTTTTGCGCCAAGAAAATGACCGATACCGGAGTATAGGGCAATAAAATTATGATCAACCCCGTAAACATTAAACAGGCTGTTCAAAACAGCGGAATTCGCGTAGGGTACCAAAACATCCGCCGCATCATGGACGATAATGGTAGGGGGGCTGCCGGCCGTAACAAAATAAACCGGAGAAATAGCCGCGAGGATTTCCAGGCTGGATTCGCTGTACCCCTCGTCGGTAATATCGCCTTCTACAATATAATGACCGGTGGCTTTTTCCGCTAATTGATAAAATAATTTTTCCCACTTTAGTTTCTTGAAGTTGTACAGAAAGACGGTATCGCTCAGATCCGCAGGACCGGCCATGTCCACACAAAACGCTATGGGTATGGGGCTGGCCTCATGCTGTTTGTAAGCATAAAGCATTGAGAGGTGGGCGCCGGAAGAGTGCCCCATGAGGATCAACTTCCCCGGCTCCGTATTGTTCCGCCCGCAGAATTCCCGTATATAACCGACGGCGGCGTCCACATCGTCCACCAGATCCGGTATGTGGGTGGTTTCATCAATGTACCGGTGGCTCATGGAAGCAACGATAAACCGGTCCCGAAAGGCGTCTAAAAAAACCGGGCAATCGCCCTTGTCGCCGAACATCCATATCCCGCCGTGAATAAACAGGATGACCCCCTTGGGTTCCGCCGCGTTGGGAAATGAAAGATCCATTAAATTCCGTTCATAAGAGCCGTAACGCAGATCCTTATGCAGGGTGTACCGGATCTCCTGGGGTGTTTTTCCGGTAGAAACACAGCCAATAATAGAAAATGAAAACAAACAAGACAATAGAAGTGTTCCCAAAACTTCGGTTTTTTGGAACGCTGCCGTAGATTTACCTGAAAAAACGGGCCTTGGACGGCTTTTTCGGAAGGATTTCCCCTTGGACCGAAGGTCCCCACGAGCCGAATCCCGGAAAACATTCGAGATATACGACCGGATCATAAATTTCCGCATGATTATACCTTTACCTTGTCAAAGATGTTTCTATTTTTATACAAAAAAATCCTTTTCGCAAGGAGAAATTTACGATCCGGGGTATAATGCGCCATTCCCCTAACCCCTTCTCCACCGGGTAAAAATAACTTTGGCTTCTTTTAAGAAATCTTTGGAAATGGTGATAGTGGTATCCGTCACCGTCTTGTTGGCCGAAAAAATCGGAACCGGATTACAGCCCCCGGAACGGATCCCCACCTGGCTCATGCGGAAGCGGTTGCCGCAGTTCTGGCAGATCAGCACCGTCCCCTGCTGTTTGTAGAAGCCCCTGCCCGAAGCGTAACAAACCTGGCAGGTATTAAAGGCCGTTCTGATGGTTCCGTCAGGAGCCCTTACCGCCAAAACCTCAAGCCTGGTACCTTCAATATCAACGGGATAAAAGATCGCGTTTTCCGTAACCTCCGCCGCCTGAATCACCAGATCCCGGTCGGTAACCGCGGGCTTTACCGTATTTTGCCGGCCGGTTTGTCCAAACGCGCCGAACCCCGTAACGGCCAGGATCATCGCCAAAACCAGGCGTTTGTTTTTCCCCAAACCCGTTTTCATTTTCTTAACTCCTCAATATAAATAGGATCCCCGGTCAGACCTTGACGTCCCGGTTTCCCTTGCCGCCGCAGCAATCGGGCAAGGGGCCTTTGACGGGTTTTAAAAACCTTTTGGCAAGCCACAGAATACCGCCCAAAACAGCGGCAGCCAAAACAACGGCGATAAAGTTTTCCATATAAATATACCTCTTCTCTATCTCTCTAAAGGAATGGGGGTCAAAACCCGAATCGCGGGGCTCGTTGGTCCAATCTCACCTTGCACAACACCCCCCGCCCTGAGCCGCCGTTTCAAAATAAACCTCCGGATATATCAAGGTTTCATGTTCCGCCACCTCCGCTTTTATTCCCTCGGGATCCACATGGTTCAAATCATCCACTACCTTCACGTAACCGTAAAACACATTATCCGCCGTGGAAAAATCAAAATCTTCGTCAGGCATAAGCTGAATAACATTGTCCCCCTGCTCCATATCAATTTGGGTGTAATACGCGGGGAAGAGGAGGGTGTTGTTACCCGGATCAAGGGAATCGTTGCTGATTATCCATGCGGCGGGTATTGATTTTTGTACCACCACAATCGCGGGCTCTATGCCGTCGTCCCTGAGCCGGATGTTTACCGTCTGATACCCTTCGCGCATTTCCGCCAGGGCGACCGTATCGGTAGGGATAAGCACCCCCGCCGGGGAAGGGGCCGGGCCGGGTTCCGGTTCCGCAAAAGCGCCCTCGGCGACGACCGTAATGGAACTGCGGATCATCCCCATCCAGCAGGAATAGGAGAATTTACCCGTCCGTTCCGGGATAAATTCAATCACATTTTCCCCGGGTTTAAACCGGTGTTCAATCCCGTATTCCCGGACGATCATGCGGTTGTTGCAGCCGTTGATACTGCCCGCCGGGGCATTGATGGTCCAGCGCACGGGGATTCCCTCCTGTACGGTAATCGCCGGATACCGCCCCCCGCTCAGGGTGGAATTGACGATCTGTACGCCCCCTTCAAGGTGAAAGGGGGTCTCCGTTGCCGGCGGGGCGGCCTCGTTCTTCCTCCGGCTTGCATAGGCGGCAAAGGGATTTATCCCGGCCAAGGCCTTATCGGTAAAACCAGGATTAATCCCCAGGAGGTCTGAAAAACCGCCCAGGTTAAAACCGTAGGTAAACATAGTCATACCCATTACCGTTACGAGGACGGCCCCAACCCGCATCACCCGGCGGGTAAAGGCGGGGCCTTTTGCGGCGCCGCTCAACAATGAACTCAAAGCCCCGATACCGAACATCAGGGGAACCGTCCCCAGGCTGAAGAGAAACATGGAGACGCCCCCGGCGATAGGGCTTCCCGTGGACAGGGCGTAAAGCTGCATGGCCTGTAAGGGGCCGCAGGGCATCAGCCCATTGAGGAGTCCGATGAACAGGGGATTTTTATTGGCCGACCTTTGTTTGTCAATTTTCCGGGCAAAAAACCGGGGGAGCCGGAGGTTAAAGCGGCGCAGGGCCGGGAAAAATCCGAGCATATTGAGACCCATGATCACCATGAAAACCCCGGCCGCAAGCTGGACCACTCCCCGGAAACGCCCTGACAGGCTTATCATCGAACCCAAGGCCCCCACAAGAACCCCCAGGGCGGTATAGGAAATAACCCGTCCGGCGTTGTAAAAAACCGCGGGAAACCATATATTCCGGCGGTTTTCCCCCGCCCTAACGGCGGGGATACATTGGGAGAGGGTGAGCCCCCCGCACATGGCCGCACAGTGGACCGAGGTAACCAGACCGATGACCAGCAACATCCCGTAACCCATTCCCGCCTCCGCCAGGGGAAAGGCCGAGGTCAGGGTGTTAATCCCCAATCCCTGTATCAGCACATAGAGGGAAAGGATGATGACCAGGGTCCCGAGGATTTCTAAAACCGGTGTCCGCTGCCTGCCGTCTATAACCTGATAATCCAGCTTTTCAATAAGCGCCGTAATCTCATTCAAGGTGATCACCGAGGGGTTGTAGGTAACCGCGGCCGCCCCGGTGTTAAAATTCACCGCCGCCTCCGCAACCCCTGGGGTATTTTTTAGTGTTTTTTCGATCCGGTTTTGGCAGTTTATACAGGTCATACCGCCGATACGGAAAGAAATTGATTTCAGGTTATCCATAACGCGCCGCTCCTCATGTCTCAACCTTACCATCCAATTGTGTCAAAATTATGACGATTGCGGTTTTCCCCAAACTAACCGAGTTTTGGGAAAGCCTCAATATCCCTTAAAATTTTCGCGGGTCGCGTTTAGGGAAACGCTGATTAACTTGACGCTAATCACGTTTCCCTAAACTCCGGGGTATTAAACCAAAAAGGACCGCGCCCTCATAATTATCCTGCGGTATTACCGCATCCACAATCGCCCCAAAGGGGTCTTTGATGCCTTCCCGCTCGGGGGAACACTGGCCCCGGGGCAGAACCGTTGCGCCGGAGCGGTACTCGGGACGCCGTCGTGTATCGCGCTTCATTCCCTTCCCTTTTCCCCCAAGGTGCGGTATATTTACCGGTAGAGGTATACATGAGCGCCAACCGGGAGTATAAAAGCAGCGTTTTCTCGTTGTTGTTTGGGGAAGAAACCGCCCTG
>JAITKD010000063.1 GCA_031278575.1 Spirochaetaceae bacterium
TCCCAGCCTGATGCCCCAGATAACCAATCAGGAACAGGGGAATATCGGTCTTATCATGGACGTTTTCATGGAGATGACCGTTGAATTGGGACGTACCAGGAAACTCATCAAGGAAATCCTGGGGATGGGGGAAGGAACCATTATAGAGTTGGACAAACTCGCCGGTGAACCGGTGGATATCCTGGTAAACCATAAACTCATTGCCAAGGGCGAAGTGGTGGTAATTGATGAAAATTTCGGCGTCCGGGTTACGGAAATTGTTTCCCCTATGGAAAGAATGAACGATTTGGGATAGAATTAGAATAAGGAGGCGGGCTTTATCTTTTAATTTATATATGATATAATCGGGGTTGACCCCGGTTGGTCATGGTGGATTTACCTTATTATTAAGACTCGACGGGCCAGTTTGTACTTGGGAGGGGAAAAACTGAAGCATTTTGGTATTTTCATAGCCGCCCTTATCATGACTTTTGGGGGCGCGGCGGGAAATATACCCCTATTATCCGCGCAAGTTCCGGATGTCCGGGAGCAAGGGGAGGTATCCCCGGAGGCCGCCGGGACGGTGCCGGCAGCGGAAGGACTCTTACCCCTCGACGATACGCCCGGGGAGATGCTGCCGGGACCGGAGGTATCCGCCTTTCCCACCATCCTGCGGATGGTCCTGGTCCTGGTCCTGGTGGCGGTGTTTATTTATATCGTCGTTTTTTTCCTCAAGGGCTTTTTCAAACGGATCTCCCGGCCCCAGGAAGCCGTGAACCCCTATCTTAAAATATTGGCCAGCCTCCATTTAGGTTCCAACCGTTTTGTATACGTGGTTTCCGTGGGTCCAAAACAGGCCTGGCTCGTGGGGGCCGGCGACAGCGGCGTTTCCCTGATCGCCGAAATAGGAGATAAAGAAACCGTAGACGCCATGCTCCTGGAGGATTCCCGGAAAACAAACGAAACGGGAAAATTCCCGGATTTTCGAAGCCTGCTGCGCCGCTTTGGCGGGGGGGGCGGGGACGATACCGGCCCATCCCCGGAAAACATACGGAAACGGCGGGAAAGGCTGCGGGGTTTATGAATAGGATCCGTTTTTTTGTCCCGGCGGGGGCCCTGTTTTTCCTGTTTGCCCTCTTTCCCTTCCCCGCGGGGGCCCAAACTTTGCCCTTTCCGGATATGTCCACCCAGGGAACCATGGAGATCCCCACCCCTCAGGCGGACCCGGTGATCCCCTTCATCGATTTGACCGTCCGGAACCCCGAGTCGGGCCGGGAGGTGGCCTTTTCCCTTCAGCTCCTCCTCTTAATTACCGTCCTGTCCCTGGCGCCGAGCATCATCATCCTGACGACGAGCTTTTTACGGATATCCATCGTGCTGGATTTTATCAAACGGGCCCTCTCGCTCCAGCAGGTCCCCCCCAATCAGGTGCTCCTGGGGATATCCCTCTTTTTGACTATTTTTATCATGTGGCCCACCTTTGAGGGGATCTACAACAACGCCTTCCGGCCCCTGGGGGAGGGGGCCATTTCCGTGGAGGAGGCGTACCGGGAGGCGGAAGGCCCCCTGCGGCTCTTTATGTACCGGCAGATGCGGGGAAAACCCGATAATATCCGGCTTTTTATGGCAATGCGGGGGCTGGATCGGCCCAATACCCTGGCGGACGTTCCCACCTATGTGCTGATCCCCGCCTTTATCCTCAATGAGTTAACCGTGGCCTTTAAGATAGGGATACTCCTCTTTATTCCCTTTATCGTTATCGACATGGTGGTGGCCAGCGCCCTCATGTCCATGGGGATGATCATGCTTCCCCCGGTGATGATCTCCATGCCCTTCAAGCTGATCCTCTTTATTTTGGTGGACGGCTGGGGGCTTTTGACGGACCAGATTGTCCGTTCCTTTGTGTAGGAACGGGGAATGAGTATCGGGGATATTACCGCCCTGCTCCAGCGGGGGATTCTGGAGGTGCTTTTGTTGGCGGCGCCCCTCCTTCTATCCGCCCTGGTGGTGGGGCTGGTGGTTGCCATTCTGCAGGCTACTACCTCTATTCAGGAGCAGACCCTGACCTTTGTGCCAAAGGTGGTGATCATCCTCCTGGTTTTAGGGTTCCTGGGGGGCTGGATGTTTTCATCCCTGGGGGATTATACGGTCCAGCTTTTCAGGATGATTCCGTCCATGGCGAGATAGCCGGAGGAGCAGCATGGAAAAAGCGGCGCTTGATGAAATTTTACGGATGGCTCCGGCCTTTCTCCTGGTGGCGGCCAGGGCGTTGGCCATGATCGAAACCGCCCCCCTCCTCTCTTCCGACGTAAACCCCCAGGTTGTCCGGATTGCCCTGGCGGGATTCGCCGCCTACGCGGCCTTTCCCACCGCCCTGGTAAGCGGCTGGGAGATCCCCCCCTTCGGCCTGAGCTTTGTGTTTTTGGTTATCGGGGAGGGGATCATCGGTATTATTATCGGCTTTTTTATGACCATGATATTTTCCGCCTTTTCCACCGCGGGGCAGTTTTTTTCCCTTCAGATGGGGTTCGGCGCGTCCGAAACCTTTGATCCCCTGTCCCAAATCGAAAATCCCCTGATGGGCTCGTACCTCAACCTGGTGGCCATGCTGGTTTTCCTCTCCCTGGGGGGATTCAGGGAACTGTTTCTCGGCGGATTTTGGCGCTCGATCCAATCCCTGAGTATTATGTCCCTGGTGGAAGGCCGGGAAGCGGTCCTGGGGATGCTCCTCGCGGGGCTTTCCCGGCTCTTTTTGGACGCCATGGTCATATCCATGCCCATCCTGGGGACCCTTTTCCTGACTACCCTTTCCACGGGGCTTATCTCCAAGGCCGCCCCCCAGATCAACATCCTCACCGAGGGGTTCCCCATATCCATCACCATTGCGTTTATCCTGATCCGGGTTACCCTGCCCTTTATGGTGGAGGCCTTCAGCCGGGTGGTGGAATCGGGGTTTGCGGTGATTGAAACCCTCTATATCCGAATCGGTACGCCCATAGGGGGCGGGGTATGAGGGGATACCGGATCGGGGGCCGGTTTTTCGGCCCCGGGGAAACGGCGCGGCGCGGGGAGCGGAACCGGGCGGCCCGGGCCTTCGCCGCGGCCATGGACCTCCAGTGGTTCGCCGCGGAGGACGAGGGCCGTACCGAGGAACCCTCGGAATACAAGATCCGCAAGGCCCGGGAAGAGGGCCGGGTCGCCAAAAGTCAGGAACTTACCGGGGCGTTGATCCTCCTCCTCCCCGCCCTGTCGCTCCTCTTTCTCGCCCCCTTTATACTCCGGACCTGCGTGGAGATGATCCGGTTTTTCTTTTCCCGGGCGGTGGAACTGGACCCGGCCAAAGACGGGATCATCGCCGGGGCGTTTTTTTCTTATTTCATCCGCCTGGCCCTGCCCGTCGCGGCGGTTTCCATGGCGGCGGCGATCTTTGCCAACCTGGTGCAGACCGGGCCGCTTTTCACTATCAAGCCCCTGGTCCCGGATTTTTCCAAAATAGTCCCCCGGTTCGGCCGGTATTTTCGGCGGACCCTTTTTTCTATGGAAGGGTTGTTTAATTTTATCAAATCGATTATTAAAATGGCGATTATCGGAACGGTGGCCTTTTTCCTTATCCGCTCCGAAATCCGGGGGTTGGTGAATTTACAAACCGCGGAACTCTGGCAGGGGATACGCCTGGTCTCCTCCCTGGCGGTGCGGATGCTGATTATTTCGGCCCTCCTCCTTCTGGTATTGTCCATTCCGGATTTTATGTTCCAGCGTTGGCAGTACCGGGAATCCCTCAAGATGACCAAAGAAGAGGTCAAAGAAGAACGGAAAATGTACGAGGGGGACCCCCAGATTAAAAGCCGGCTCCGGCAGCGGATGCGGGAGATTATGACCCGGAATATGCTGGTTAACGTACCCAAGGCGGATGTGGTGATCACCAACCCGACCCACTACGCGGTCGCCCTGGAGTACCATCCGGAGCAGCGGACCGCCCCCCAGGTAAGCGCCAAGGGCGCCGACGAGGCGGCCCTTCGGATCCGGGAGATCGCCAAACAAAACTCCGTCCCCCTGGTGGAGCATAAACCCCTGGCCCGGGCCTTGTACGCGGAGTTGGAGGTAGGGGACTTTATCCCGGAACAGTATTATGAAGCCATCGCCATTATTTTGGCCGGGGTCAGTAAGATCAATGAAGAACGCCGCCGGGCCGAGGGTCTGGGGGCGTAAACCTAAGGAAGCGCTGATTTATTCAATCGAGAATAAATCGGCGCTACTTTAACGTAAGGTAAACAAAGTTTACCCTATTTGCGCAATGAAATGAGCAAATACATTAGGGAAACGCGATTAGCGTCAAGT
>JAITKD010000179.1 GCA_031278575.1 Spirochaetaceae bacterium
GAGGGCGCTATTGCCGCGGTTAACTCCTTTGTGGTCAAGGCCGCTATGGGCATAGGCGGGGCCATTCCCGGGTATGTACTGGCCGCCACGGGTTATGTGGCAAACCAGGCCCAGACGGATACGGCAAAGATGGGGATCATCATGAATAATATTCTCATTCCCTCTATTATTACCCTGATTGCCGCCCTGGTGTTCGGACCTCCTGCATTATTACTTCTTTCGTGGCTCACTACCGCGGCTTTTGTATTCGCTGTCTACGCTTCACAAACCTTGTCGCCAAGGCCCATGCATCGAACCTTGGTTCGCACTCGCTTCCAGTGACCGGCCAAGTCTTTCTGGGTGGAGTGCGCCGGGTTGTTCCGCCCGGCGGTTCCACTAGGTCATGTTGATAGGTTTTACCTGTTTTCTCCTTTCACGAGCTTTCGTGACGCAATGTGGGTCACGTTTAGTATCATGGGAGGGTATAGGTATGTACCCGGATGTGCCCGGAAGTCCTAAAAAACCATCCGCCATCTCGACAAAGTTCTGGTTTTTGTTTATTATGAATTTATGTTGGAATTTAAAGATTATATTGCCGATTGGCCTGATATGCCCTATCCGAATTTTATTGCCTGGTTAGCTGGCCTTGAAACAAAGTGGACGGATCACACCGCTATCTATTATCGCTCGGGAAAACAGCGGGAATTTACCACCTGGACCTTTACCCGTCTTGCCGGGGAGTCCCGCAGAATAGGCCGGGGGCTCCTGGCGGCGGGGCTTAAAAAAGGGGACCGGGTTGCCCTGTGGGCGGAAAACCGTCCCGAATGGATAGCGGCCTGGCTGGGAACCGCCATTGCCGGCTGTATCATCGTTCCCATAGATTTTTTGATTTCCGAGGCGGAATGCCTCAATATACTAAAGATCACCCGGGCCAAGGCTTTTTTTTATTCCCCGCGAAAAGAGGAATTTGCCGAATCCTGCCTTTCCCAGGGGATCTCCTTCAACGCCCTGGTGCGCCTCGGCGAAGGGGGAAAAACCCCCTACGAATCCTTTGGGGCCGACGCCGCCGGCCAGGCCCTGCCCGGGGTGGAAGCCATTGACGAACACGACCCGGTGTCCATTGTGTTTACCTCCGGGACCACGAGTTTTGCCAAGGGGGTTACCCTGCACCACAAGGGGATCATCGCCAATTCCAACGCGGCGATCCGGTCTCTGCGGGCCTATGACTGGGACGTGTTTATCAACGTATTGCCCCTGCACCACACCTACCCCACCACCTGTTCCTTTATCTCCCCCTTTTCGGTGGGAGCCGCCACCATTATCGTGGAAAAACTCGTGGGCAAGGTGGTGATCGATGATATTGAAGACGCCGGGGGAACCTTCCTCATCGCCGTGCCCCTGCTCTACGATAAGGTGAAAGCCGCCATTGAGCAGGGTTTTATGAAACTCCCCGGTATCGTCCGCGGGGTGTTAAACTGCCTGCGGGGGATAACCCTCTTCCTTTCCAAACGGGGGATGCCCGGTTTCGGCCGGGTGGTCCTGCGGGGGATCCGCAAAAAAACCCGCCTCGATTCGGTACGGATGATGGTGGGCGGGGGCGGCCCCCTCAATCCTAAAACCGCGGACTTTTTTGAATCCCTGGGGTTCTGCGTGGTCCACGGGTATGGGATGAGCGAAAACAGCCCCCTTATCAGCGTGAATACCCCCTGGCATAAAAACAACGTGTCCGTGGGGCTGCCGGTAAAATACACCGATGTGAAGATCCTCGACGCCGCCGAGGAGGGGATCGGGGAAATCGCCGTCAAGTCCCCTTCCCTGATGCTGGGGTATTACGAAAACCCCGAAGCCACCCGGGAGGTATTTACCGACGACGGGTATCTTAAGACCGGGGACTTAGGCTACCGGGACGACAAGGGGTTCATCTTCATCAACGGCCGTAAAAAGAACCTCATTGTCAGCTCCGGGGGCAAAAACATATACCCCGAAGAGATCGAGGCCCATTTTGAGGGCTCCCGGGTCATCGGCGAGATCCTCATCCTGGGCCGCAAGGAAGTTGAGTTCGGGGGGGAACAGATCTTCGCGGTGGTGGTTCCCCATGCCGAAGCCCTGGCTGAGGATTACCCCGGCAAAGAAGGGGACGACGCCTTTATCCGGGGCCTTATCAAAAAGGAAATCGAGCAGGTCAACCGTACCCTGGTGGGGTATAAAAAAATATCCGACTTTGTGATCCGCCGGGAAGAGTTCGAAAAAAACGCCCAGAAAAAGATCAAGCGGTATTTATATAAGAGTTATGAAAAGGCCCCCCAAAAAACGTAGGGGGTTGAGCCTGTTCCAAAACTGTGCGCTAAACGCGCACGGTTTTGGAACAGCCCCGGCTTGTTTTACGATAACAGGAGGCTGTTCTCAAACAACCGGATTGTAGAATAGCCTCAGTCATTTATCCCCTTCATCCGTTCCATTTTGCCCCGGTAGAAGGCGGACGTGCCCCGGCGGGCGTCTATTTCCCGCTGCATAATTTCCCGGACCCCCTGGGCGAATTCCCGAACCGAATCCGTGGACAACGCACCCTTTTCGTTCCGCCGGACAAACCGGGAAGGGTATACCGGGTCCAGGACTATCATTTTTTCCCTGGGGAGGGAGCGGCCCCAAAAAGAAAAGGGCCTAAAGGCCCCTTCGGAAAAAACCGTTACCATGGGGATCACGGGGATATCAAGTTCCGCGGCGATAAAAAACGCCCCGGGTTTAAATTCCTTGATTTTTTGATTGTAGCGGTAACATTCCCCTTCCGGATAAAAGTGGATGAACCGGCGGTAGCGAAAGGCGGCCTCCGCGGAGGCGAGGATACGGTCCAGGCCGGTTTTACCCGGGGGAAGGGGCATTCCTCCCAGGAGCCGGACAAAGGTTCCCAGGTAGGGGGTTGCCACGGTTCCTTCCAGGAGGGTTTGCCAGGTACGGCCGGGGAGTACGGCGCCGCTCACCTTAACCGGATCAAGGAAGGTGGTATGGTTGGATACCAGGATCGCCCGGGGAACGCCCCGGAGTTTTCCGGTATTTTCATAGCCCGTCCCGTAAAGCAGGATGTTTATCAGCTGCGCCAGGGGCCACAGGGGGTAAAAAACCATAGCCGAGGCAAGCCTGAAGGGGAGGGAAAGATCCAGTAACGGCCGGTCAGGTTTATAGGGCATTGGTTAACGCACCACCCGGTCTTTCCAGAGAAACCCCTTGCCGCTCACGGTTCTGAACCAGGAAAAAATCCCCACATAAAGGTAATTCAAAAAAATAACCGGCCAGAGGAAGGCGTAGTACCAGGGTATCTCCCGGTCCAGGTATTGGATGATAAAGGCCAGGGTAAAGAGGCTGTTGGTTATTAAAACATGAATAAAAAAAGGACTTTGTATGAACCAGAGGATAAACAAAAGAGGAAAGGGCAGGAAGATAAAAACAACCACCAGGATGGCGACTATAAAAAGAAGGACCGAATTTTTCCCAAAAAAAACAAAAATATTTTTTCCTATCCCTTCCAGAGCCGCCCGATACCCCGTATACATCCTGCAGCGGATCTGTTTTTTTAGATCCAGGAATATGGTCTGGTACCCGAGGCGTTTAAAAAGCCGGGCCAGGTACATATCCTCCACCGATTTATTCCGGATGGTGGTGTATCCCCCGGCCTTTTCAAAGGCCTCCCGGTTTACCGCGATAAACTGACCGATGGCCGCGGAAAAAAAACTCCACCGGAAATAACGGTTTAAAAAAAGGGGCACCACGATGGTGGTGAGAAAATACATCAGGGGTACGGTGATGGCCTCCCCAAAGGTAAGGAGTTTTTGTTTGGTATACCCGGAAATAAAATCCACCTTGGAATTTTGCATATTGGAGACGGTCCAGGAAATACAGGTGGGATTATGGACCGTATCGGCGTCGGTAAAAACTAAAATTTCCCCCTTCGCTTCCCCGGAAAGCTGCTGCATGGCATAGGGTTTTCCGAACCAATCCTCCGGCAGGGGCTTGCCGGAAAAAACCCGGACCCGCTTATCCTCCCGGGCGATCCTTTGGAGGATACCCAGGGTGTCGTCGGTGGAATTATCGTCGATTACCAGAATTTCATAGTTTACATAATCCTGGTTCCGTAAAGAGGTAAGGCATCTTTCGATGTTTTGCTCCTCGTTCCGGGCGGGAATCAACACCGAAACCAGGGGACCCTCCGTAACCGTAGGAGGAACCGCGTGGAGCTTCATGTCGATCATATTGATCATACCCAAAATACAGAAATACATACCCACCCCTATAAGAATAGGGAAATACAAATTCGGAATTAACGTAACCATAGTTTCCATAAAAATACTGTTTCCTAAAAATGACGCCGCAAAAGCTAGGGAAGCACTGATTTATTCAATCGAGAATAAATCGGCGCTACTTTAACGTTGTATTTGCGCAATGAAATGAGCAAATACATTAGGGAAACGCGATTAGCGTCAAGTTAATCAGCGTTTCC
>JAITKD010000196.1 GCA_031278575.1 Spirochaetaceae bacterium
CTCCCGGGGCCGATGAGGATCTCACGGGCAGGCCCTTTGTGGGGAAAGCGGGACAGCTTTTGGACCGGATGCTCGCCTCCATAGGACTTTTTCGGGATAAAAACTGCTTCATCGCCAATGTGGTAAAATGCCGTCCTCCGAATAACCGGGAACCCCTGCCGGAGGAGGCCGCGGCTTGCCTCCCCTTTTTGAGCCGGCAAATATCCCTCCTAAAACCCCGGATGATCCTCAGCGCCGGAAGAACCGCCGCCCAAACCCTGTTGGAAACCACGGCATCCCTAGGAAGCCTCCGGGGCCGTTTTACCGAATATAAGGGGATCCCCCTGCTCCCCACCTACCATCCCAGCGCCCTCCTCCGGGATGAATCCAAGAAACGCCCGGCGTGGGAAGACCTCAAGGTGTTGCGGGCAAAACTTTCCGATTTGGATACCCGCTATGCCCCTGAAGCCGCCGGGGACTCCCCCTGATATGGCCTATTTCGACCTGGTTTTTGATATTCCCCTTCAGGGAAATGAAGTTTTTACCTACCGTGCGGACGCCAAGGGTGAAGCCGGTGTCGGTAAACGGGCTATGGCCCCCCTGGGGAAGCGGGAACGGCTGGGGTATATTATCGGGGAAAAGGCGGAGCTTCCCCCGCAAATGGGGGAAGAAAACCTCAAACCCCTCCGCCGGGTGGTGGATGGGGAAGTTATTTTTGATCAGGATGATATCAACCTTGCCCAATGGGTGGCGGGGTATTACCTCTGCGGCGTGGGGGAAGCGCTGTCGGCGATGATCCCTTCGGGGAGGCGGACCGGAGCTTATGTTTCTTTTCAGGATGATCCTGAGGGGATCGCGGAAAATATTCCGGAGTTATCGGAGGAACAAATCCGGGCGCTGGGGGAGATCAGCGCCGAGGGGGGGGAAAATTCCCCTTCCCTCTTTTACCTTTACGGAATAACCGGATCGGGAAAAACCGAGGTGTTTCTCCGGGCGGCGGAGGCCCTGTTAAAAAAAAACAAATCGGTGATATACCTGGTACCGGAAATATCCCTGACCCATCAGACCGCGGAGGCCATAAGCCGGCGTTTCGGCCCCCTGGCGGCCACCATCCATTCCGGAATGAGCCCCAGCGTCCGGCTTACCGAATGGGTACGGATCCGCCGGGGAGCGGTACGGATTGTGGTGGGCCCCCGGAGCGCGGTTTTTGCCCCGGTACGGGATCTGGGGCTCATTATCATTGATGAGGAACACGACGGTTCCTATAAATCCGGAAATACCCCCCGGTACCATGCCCGGCAGGTGGCGATGCGCCGCGGTTCCCTTTCCGGCGCCAGGCTGGTGATGGGATCCGCCACCCCGTCGGCGGAAGCCTGGAAACTCATGGGGGAAGGGCTCATCCGGCGGCTTGACCTGACCCGGCGGCTTTCCGGCGGCGCCACCCCGGAGATTGTACCGGTAAGCCTGGAACACGCCGAAGGATGCCTCACCGAAGCATTAAAAGGGGAAATCCATAAAACCGCCCTTTTGGGGAGACAGACCATCCTTTTCCTCAACCGCCGGGGATTCGGATATTTTTACCATTGCCGGAACTGCGGGTATGAGTTAACCTGCCGTAACTGTTCGGTATCCTTAACCTACCATAAAAGCCGAGGCCGGGCGATTTGTCATTATTGCGGTTATTCGGTAATCCCCCCCCGGGCCTGTCCCCACTGTGGTTCCCTGGAAGCGGGTTTTACCGGTTTTGGAACCGAGATGATCGAAGAGGAAGTCCGCCGGACTTTTCCGGAACTGCGGATCCGCAGGATAGACGCGGATACCACGGAAAAAAAGGGAAGCCTCCGGGAAACCCTGGAACTTTTTAAGTCCGGGGGTATTGATCTGCTCCTGGGAACCCAGATGGTGGCCAAGGGCCTTAACTTCCCCGGAGTACGCCTCGTGGGGGTAGTCCTGGCGGATACCGGGCTCCACCTCCCCGATTTTAGGGCCGCGGAACGGACGTTTTCCCTGATCGTCCAGGTAGCGGGCCGGGCGGGACGTTATTTTCCCGACGGTAAGGTGATCGTCCAGACCCTCCGGCCCCGGGATCCGGCCATCACCCGGGCCTGCGCCCTGGATATACCGGGTTTTTATGAGACGGAGCTTGCCCAACGGGAAGCGCTGAAATTCCCCCCCTATACCCGGCTCATCCGGTTTACCGCCCGGTCCAGGGAAGCAGCCCGGGCGGATAAGGCCATGGAACGGATGGCCGCCATTGCCCGCCCCCTTTTACCCCCGGAGGCGGATTTTCTTGGTCCCGCGGAATGTCCCATCGGGATCATCGCGGGAAACCATCGGCGGCATATCCTTCTCCGCTGTCCTTCCATGGGGGCCCTCCACAGCGCCGCCCGGGCCATCCTGGGCCGCTACAAGAAAGGCCGGGACACCCAGGTTTATATGGAAGTAGACGTAGATCCCGTAAATTTATTGTAATGAGCCTCTGCGGAGCGGCCCGTGGACCCGCAGTCTCCTTAGCGGCGCGGAATCGTACCGAATTTTTGTAAGGGGCGCGTTATTTGAGCCGGAGCGGAGGTAGTAAACCAGACTCCCGAATAGACACAAGTCCTCATAAAATACATTATGTTGTGTATATTATTATACTATCTATACAAAATTTTGCCATGTGTGTAATAAACAGTATACACGCTAAACCATTTTATCAGCCATAGAATGGCTTTGAAACCAAGGCCCCCCTCCCCTGCTCAAGGTAATCCAGGGTATATGGATACATCGGAAGCTCCGGCACGGTACGGCAGGGAACCGGCGCCGTATGAAGTCCTTCTGAGCAGGCGCTACCCCGGCAGGGTCCGGTGTTTCCCGGTGAAAGACCGGGCCGTTACTTGGTAAACCGCC
>JAITKD010000032.1 GCA_031278575.1 Spirochaetaceae bacterium
CTAAAGCCTTGCAAAACTGCTTTTTTTAGCGGTTGTTGTTCAAAAACTGAAGTTTTTAAACGACTCTAATATGATACATGGGGTAAAAATTCTCTATCAATATATATCCGGTTTTTGGATAATTATGTTTTTACCGCATCTTAATTGATTCTAATGGTATATAAAAAATAAAACAAGATGATGTAATAAAAATATTAACCGCCGGCAGGGGCGGCGGGACCGGCAACGCGGCCTTGATCTCCGGGAACATACGGAAAGCCCTTTGGAACATATTCCGAGCCCTTCGGCCCTAAGAAAACGCCGATTAACGCCTGATTTTGGTATGCTTGTCCTGGGCAGCCCTTTTCGGTTATACTTGCCCCATGAACATACTGATCATCGGCGGGGCCGGATATATTGGGAGTCATGTGGCCCGGGAATTTCTGGACCGGGGGCATCGGGTTACGGTGTACGATAACCTTTCCAGCGGCTTACGGGAGAACCTTTTCCCGGAAGAAGCCTTTATCCACGGGGATATTCTGGATTATACGGGCCTGCTCCGGGCCGCGGCGGGCGGTTTTGACGCCCTCATACACCTCGCCGCCTTCAAGGCCGCGGGGGAATCCATGGTGAAGCCGGGAAAATATTCGGTCAACAATATCACCGGAACCATCAACATCCTCAATGCCGCGGTGGAAGGGGGGATCAAAAACATCGTTTTTTCCTCCAGCGCCGCGGTTTACGGGGAACCGGAGTACCTGCCCATAGATGAAAAACACCCCGCAAAACCGGAGAACTACTACGGTTTTACCAAATTGGAGATCGAACGGTTCCTGGGGTGGTATGAAAAACTCAAAGGCATCCGTTTTGCCAGCCTGCGGTATTTTAACGCCGCGGGTTACGATGTTCAGGGCCGGATCACGGGCCTGGAACAGAACCCCGCCAACCTCATCCCGGTGATCATGGAGGCCGCGGCGGGGAAACGGCCGGAAATTCAGGTTTTTGGGGACGATTACGACACCCCCGACGGCACCGGGGTCCGGGACTATGTCCATGTGAACGATCTTGCCCGGGGGCACGGGGCGGCTTTGGAGTATATTACCCGGAACGACCGGAGCCTCATCGTCAACCTGGGCAGCGAAACCGGGCTTTCGGTGATGGAAATTATCGAGGCCGCCCGCCGGATCAGCGGCAAGCCCATCCCCGCCCGGATCGTGGGCCGCCGTCCCGGGGACCCGGCCAAGCTCACCGCTTCTTCAAAACTCGCCCACGAGGTCCTGGACTGGACCGCCCGTTATTCAGACCTGGACACCCTGATCCGCAGCACGTGGGAAGCATATAGGAGGAGAGATTAAACCATGGTAAAGGAAATCCTATTCAATTTTATTGAAAAAAACACGTCCCTGATTTTAGAACTGGAAACGGAACTTACCAAACGGCCCGCCGTATCCCCGGAATCCGGGGGTACAGGGGAGGGGGAAAAATGTCAGTTCCTGGAGGAATGGCTCAAAAACCGGGGGATCACCCAACTGGAACGGTACGACGCCCCGGACGAGCGGGCCGCCGGAGGGGTGCGGCCCAACCTCATCGCCACCATCCCCGGTAAAACCGACGCCAAACGGCTGTGGATCATGAGCCACCTGGATGTGGTTCCCCCCGGGGAGGCTTCCCTGTGGGAAAGCGACCCCTGGCAGGTGATTCAGCGGGAGGGCCCCCAGGGACCGATCCTCGTCGGCCGGGGGGTAGAGGATAACCAGCAGGGGCTTTGTTCCTCGGTACTGGCCGCCTTGTCCCTGACTGCCCAGGGAATTACCCCGCCCCACACGGTGAAGCTCCTTTTTGTGGCGGATGAGGAAAACGGCAGCGACTACGGTATAGACTGGCTCCTCAAGAACCAGGGGAAAACCATCCCCGCCATCTTCCGCAAGGACGATATGATCCTCATCCCCGACGGCGGGGATGCCCGGGGGGAAACCATCGAGATCGCCGAAAAAAACCTCCTCTGGATCCGGTTTGCCACCACCGGCGCCCAGGCCCATGGTTCCCGGCCCCATCAGGGGAATAACGCCCACCTGGCCGGGGCGGATCTGGCGGTCCGGCTCCATTACGGTCTTTCGGAACAGTTTTCCGACCGGGACCCCCTCTTTGATCCTGATTGTTCCACCTTCCAGCCCACCAAAAAAGAGGCCAACGTCCCCAATGTCAACACCATCCCCGGAGAGGATGTTTTTTATATGGATATGCGGATCCTCCCCCGGTATCCTATCAAGGCGGTCCTTGAGGCGGTAGACCGCATTATGGGGGAGGTGGAACATAAATACCGGATAAAAATCGCCTATACCATCCTACAGTCCATCGAATCCAAGGCCACCTCCCCGGAGGCGCCCCTGGTAAAATTCCTCTCCGGGGCCGTCCGGGAGGTGTACGGGGTGAAAACCCGGCTCATCGGTATCGGGGGCGGTACCGTGGGGGCCTACCTCCGAAACGCCGGGCTTGATTCGGTGGTATGGAGCCGTATGGATCATACCGCCCATCAGCCCAACGAATATACGGTCCTCGCCAACATCCTGGGGGATGCCAAGGTAATGGCCCTTTTAATGACCAAGGAACGGTAAAAAGGAACGCCCCCGATACAATTTTACCGTTACCTGCGTCTATGAAAAAAGTCAAGCGACTTTTTTCAAGTTTTCAGCATTTTTTCCCTTCTCCAAACCCGCCGGTACCGGCCCATCTTCAGCTCATGTTTTACCGTATCCCCCCATAGGGGTACTCCCCCTTCTTCAACAGCTGATAGATCTCCCCAAATACCCGCCTCCTCTGCCCCGTCCGTACCAGCCCCGCCTTCTTCCCCTCACCTAACCGCTCATACCACCGCCGCAGTTTCCCGCTTGCGTCCATCACCTGGTTCAGCGGCTGGGTCAGCAACGTCGCCGAAAGTTTCCTCAGGGCCCCTTGATCTTATTTTTGGTTTTTGGTATGATTGGGAGGATCTTTTTCAAAATTCGATTGGTTTGAGACCGGTTTGAGAAAAGCGGGTAAGCCCCAAATTAAGGCGGCCCCCTTTCTTTTTATATATGCGGGTTTCAAGACATCAGAATTTGAGACCGATTGAATTTTTTGTCTGTAAAGAATAGTTATAAGGAAGGTTGATTATGTCCCGGACCTGCGATATATGCGGAAAACACACGATCACCGGTAATTCGGTAAGCCACGCGAAAAACCATACCCGCCGTACCTGGAAGCCCAATCTGAAAAAGGTAAAGACCGAAATTCAGGGGACCACCGTCACCCTCAAGATCTGTACCCGGTGCCTTAAAAGCGATTTTATCACCAAAAAGGTTTAGAGTACCAATTCCTGGCCGTCATAGGCCGGTCCCATGGTTCCCCCGGCGCCTGATTTTTTCTGAAAAGCCCGGCAATAATCCTCAATGTCCCGGTGGGAATGTTCATGGCAGATATGGATGAGGCGGGTCTGTTTTGCCCCCAGGGTCCGGGCCGTGTCCAGGGCCTGGTCAAAGGTAAAATGGGTTTCATGGGGCCGCCTGGCCCTGAGGCCCCCGATAAAAAGGACCGCCGGGCCGCGGATAAGGTCCAGGGATTCCCGGGGGATGCCGCTCACGTCGGTAAGGTAGGCCGCCGGGCCCCCGGTTTTTCCCGGGGGGGTTATTTTCCAGCCCAGGATATCCAGGACCCCGTGTTTGACCGGCACGGGGGTAAAGGTAAGGCCCCCTATTCGGACCGGGTCCCCGGCGGCCATCAGGGTGATCCGGGGTTTTCCTCCCCCCTGTTGGGTTTGTTTAAATATATAGGAGAACCGTTCCCGTACTTCCTCCAGGGTTTTAGGGTTCCCGTAAACCGGGATGGGCCCTTCGTAACAAAGGGGCCGGAGGTCATCCAGCCCGTGGACGTGGTCCGCATGGGCGTGGGTGAGGAAGAGGGCGTCCAGCCTGGTTATCCCCGCCCGGATCGCCTGGAGCCGAAATTCCGGCCCCGCGTCAATCACCGCCCGTTCCCCCCCGGCCCCTTCGATATAAAGGGAGGACCGCATCCGTTTATCCCGGGGATCCCCGGAACGGCACACCGGACAGTCACAACCGACCACCGGGATGCCGTGGGAGGTGCCTGACCCGAGTACAATCAGCTTCATGGGGATAGTATGATCGGAATGGGGGCGGCTGCATAGCCGGAGGGGCCGGTCTTCTTCCTGTCTACTAAGAGTTCGTGTCTGTTCGAGCGGGCGGGCCGGCGGCCTTGCGGGAGCGCCCGGAAGGGGGTATCCTTAAACCATGGCAGATCCGGAATTGGTGCGGGTAATGGATTATATTTTAAACCGCTGCGATGAGAAGGCTATTGAAGCGGTGGCCGCGGCGGTGGTCAGGCGGCGCCGGGATTTGGCCCTTTTTGGAGGGGCGCGGAATCTGCCGGACCCCCAAAAACTCGCCCGGGAACTCTCCGCCCGGATTAATACCGGGGCCGGCATACGGGGCCTCAAGGACACCGTCCGGTCCCTGGCGGCGCGGATCATCCGGCAGGAGGCGCCGGAACTGGGGGACGAACAGGCAGCGGAACTCCTCGGGGAGTGGATCTCCGGGGAGGGAACCGGGGAAGCGCTTCCCCGGGATCTCCTTGCCGCCATGGTGGAGCAGTTTATCGCCTTTTCCCTGGGGCGGATGGATGAAAAAGAAGACCGGGAACTCCGGGCCGAGATGGGTCCCTGGCCCGGCCGGTATTGGAAGACCTTCCCCCCGGTGGTCCGCCGGATTATTACCGGCTTCCTGAAAGGCGAGATGACCGAGGGGGAGTTTAAGGCCAAAATAGGGACCGCCTTGGACCTGGGCGGCCCCTAA
>JAITKD010000034.1 GCA_031278575.1 Spirochaetaceae bacterium
GCCCTCTTCCACCGGCCCGGTCAGATCCGGATTGGTGCCGATCAACCGGGCTCCCCCCAGGACCAGTTTGACCGCCCGTTCCAGGGCTTCAAGGCTATAACCCCGGCCCTCCCCAACCACCACATAATCGGGGTTCATGTTGTTCATGGTGAATCCCGCGTCGTACAGGGCCTGGATCAGCCCCGGTTCCCCGATGACGTATACGGACCCGCCGGGTTTTTGGGAGGCGAGGAACCCCGCCGTGGCCAGGGCGCTGGTGTAAAAATGTTCCGGGGCCACGATAATCCCCAGCCGGGCAAGCTTCTGGGACAGTTCCAGGGGGGATCGTTCGCTGGAATTGGTCAAAAAAAGAAAGGCCTTGTTAGTGCGGGTCAGCCATTCCACAAAATCCACCGTACCGGGAAGGAGCATGTTTCCATGGTAGATCACCCCATCCATGTCGATAATAAAGGCCCGTTTGGACCTAATATATTCAAGATCTTTTTCCATTATCTCAATATAACGTATTTTTAAAGTATTGTAACTATCTAATGTTTTATATAATCTAATATCAGGCTCTTGAAAAAGCCGGTCAAAAACCCCGGTTTTTCCCTTAAATCCGGAGAGGCTGTTCCAGAAACTGAAGTTTTGGAACAGCCGCGAGTGATAAGTCTTGAAAGTGAGGTAATGTATGGGTGATAATGTTATTGTTGAATGGGATGACCGGTATTTAATCGGTATCCCCTTGATAGATGATCAGCATAAAGAACTCATCCGGTTGACTAATAATCTTTATGAGAGTTGTCTCCAGGGGGATGAGGCGGCCCGGGAGAATTTTAAGATCGCGATCCAGGGAACCGTGGATTATGTAAAGTTCCATTTCAGCGCGGAAGAGCGGATTCTAAAGAACATCAATTATCCTGAATTTGCCGCCCATAAGAAACAGCACGAGGAATTTGTCAAACAGGTATTGGAGGAGGTTAAAAATTTTGAGGAAGGTAAAAAATTCGTCCCCAATATTTTTGTCCGCTTCCTCCGGGACTGGACGTTGACCCATATTGCCATGTCGGATAAAAAATACGCCGAATATATTATGAATCTCAAAAGAAAGGGAGCGTTGAAAGTCTGACCCCCCATAGGGGGTTTCAGGCCCGAAGGGGTCCCCCAGCGGGGTCTGAAACCCGATGGCCGCGCCCCCCTTTGAAGGCCCCCGCTCGGTCCCGCGCGTCGGTTTCCCGCTCTTTATTCGGGAGTCTGGTTTAATACCCCGTCGAACAAAAGGTTCGCGCTTTGCTCCGGCTCAAACGAGCGGATAGGTCATGGTTTGTTATGCGCCGCATACCCCCGAATTCCCTCAAAAATAAAGCGTGATATAAAGATGAAGTAAAATACAAGATCGGTGTCAGTCGCCTTTTTTCACCGGGGGTCAGACCCCGCCAAATGGTGTCAGCCGCCTTTGAACAAGTCCGTTTTTTTACGAAAAATTTGCCGACGGGTAGGAAATTATAAATAGGGTGGGGTATAATGCCCCATGTTTCAATAATATCGAGGTTGCCCATGATAGTGGTTTTGTCCCAGGGCGTGGGAGTCCATGACAAGGAAATGGTTCGGGTATATTTAAAGGACCGGGGGTTCAATATTCGGGAGCAGTCCCTGGGGGAAGACGAGATCATCGGCGCCTCGGGGAAGGGGGTGGTGGATATCCGGGAACTCAGCCTGCTGCCCGGGGTGGAACGGGTAGCGGCGACTTCAAAGCCCTACGAACTGGCCTCCCGGGAGACCAAGGCCGAGGATACCATCGTAAGCGTCGGGGGGGCGGCGCGGCCCGCCGGCCTGGTAAAAATCGGCGGTTCCCGGATTTCGGTGATCGCCGGTCCCTGCGCCGTGGAAAGCCGGGATCAGATCATGGAAACCGCCGCCATGGTCCGGGAATCCGGGGCGGTTATCCTCCGGGGGGGGGCGTTTAAACCCCGGACCAGTCCCTATGCCTTTCAGGGCCTGGGGATGAAGGGCCTGGAATACATGAAGGCCGCGGGAGAAGCCCAGGGTATGCCCATCGTAACCGAGGTGGTTTCCCCGGAATTGGCGGTCCGGATGAAGGATCTTACCGATATGTTCCAGATCGGCGCCCGGAATATGCAGAACTATGAATTGCTCAAAAAAGCCGGTTCCCTGGGGAAGCCGGTACTCCTTAAACGGGGGCCTTCGGCGACCATTGAGGAATGGCTCCTCTCCGCGGAATATCTTTTGGCTTCGGGGACCCGGGACGTGATCCTCTGCGAGCGGGGGATCCGGACCTTCGAGACCTATACCCGGAACACCCTGGACATTTCCGCCATCCCCGTGGTCAAGGCCCTTTCCCATCTGCCGGTAATCGTGGACCCCAGTCATGCGGTGGGTATCCGGGCCAAGGTGAGTTCCGCGGGACTGGCCGCCATAGCCGCCGGGGCGGACGGCCTGACCATAGAGGTTCACCCCCGGCCGGACGAAGCCCTTTCCGACGGGCCCCAGTCCCTTTACCCCGAACAGTTTGAACGGCTCATGCGGGATATTGAAGCCTTGGCCCCGGTGGTAGGGAAGGAACTGCTCCGTACCCCCCGGCCCTTCCACAGCGGTATCCGTCACGCCGAAAAGGCCCTTGCCCAAGAAGGGCGCCCGGGGCTTGAGGGGTCCGGGGATATTACCGTGGCTTTTTCCGGGGAAAGCGGCGCCTTTGCCGAGCAGGCCCTG
>JAITKD010000144.1 GCA_031278575.1 Spirochaetaceae bacterium
GTGAGTTTGCCGGATTTTCTTGTTTTTGATGTTGATCTTGATGAAAAAAACAAAATACACTGCTATTATATGACGGCCCTGGGTTATATGGGATTGGGTAATAAGGAAAAAGCCCGGGACGCCTTTCAAAATGCGCTTAAGCTCTGCCCAAACCATTATGGGGTTTTGAGCCACATGAACGATTTATGATAGGCCGGTATGGAGCCGGCTCCATGAAGGGGCCGAGATGAGCCTCCGAGGGACAGAACACGGGCCTGCGGTCCGATGCGGCATCTTGAGCGGCGCTTTGTTTCAACGAAGGCTCCTTTAAAGATAAATTCAGTATAAAAACTCAAGTGTCCCCGTAATATCCGTGGCTGATTAGGAATTGCCGCTTCTATTTTTATGCTCCGCTATGATAAAATACGAATGAATGGAGGTAACGATATGAAAGTAATCGCCTTTAACGGCAGTCCCCACGAAAAGGGAACCACCCATAGGGGAATAAGTACCATGGCCGGGGAACTTGAAAAAGCGGGGATCTCCACCGAACTTGTCTGGGTGGGGAACAGGGAAATACGGGGGTGTATGGGCTGCGGAAAATGCCGGGAACGCCGGGCCTGTGTTTTCAACGACGATCCGGTTAACCAGTTCCGGGAAAAGGTTAACGAATCTGACGGCATCATTCTGGGGAGTCCCGTCTATTACGGGGGAATCGCCGGTACCTTTAAATGTTTCCTGGACCGGCTGTTTTTCCCCGGGGTTGATTTACAGTTCAAGCCCGGCGCCGTGGTTGCCGCCCTCCGCCGTTCCGGGGGGGTTACGGTCTTTCACCAGTTGAGTAACTACCTTAACCTCGCCCAGGTCCTTATTACCCCGGGTTTTTATTGGGGGGCCATCCACGGGAATAACGCCGAAGAGGTACTCCGGGACGAAGAGGGGATGCAGCTGATGCGGACCCTGGGGAGGAATATGGCCTGGCTTCTTAAAACCCTGGATGCGGGGAAGACCCCCCTCCCCCACCCCCCGGAGGAAAAACGGGTGAGGACCAATTTTATCCGGTAAAGGTCCGGCAAATCAGGGCGGCCGCCCCCAAAAAAGACCCGCATCCCCGCAAAACCCAATCCAGGGGCCGGTCCGGGGGCGGCTGGATACTCCATTTTCCGTAACTTTATCCAAAAACATGAATTCTTTATAGGCGTTTTTGATTGAACAAATCGTAATTTTCTTATATTATAAAAGTTAGAGATTTACCGTCCTTGTTTAGGTTCTTAAAAACGGTGAGTAACAAAACAGGTTAGGAAAATCTCAAATTTTTACAGCAAGGGGTTATAAAAATGTTGGATATCGGTGCCAGCCACCGTACAGAATACGAGTTAGACGCCGAGCATTCCGAACCTGTTGTTATTGCCGAAGCACCCGGGAGGATTCACTATTTAGGTGAGCATGGTGAGCCAAAAGCCGGACTGTACCTTTCTTCCGCGATTGACCGGTTTATCCGCATCGCGGTGAGCCTGCGTAAGGATAATTCCCTCCGTTTTTTTGCCGCCGATTTGGGGGAGCGGAAACGGACCACCCTGGTCAACTTAAAATTTAAACGGGAAGACCGCTGGGCGAATTATATCAAGGTCGCCGTCCATATTTTTGCCGAATTGGGGTATCCGGTAAAGGGCCTTAACTTCACCCTCTCCGGGGACATACCTCAGCAGGTAGGACTTGCCTCATCTTCCGCCATAGAAGTGGCCGCCGCGGTGGCCCTTCGGGGCTTTTTTTCCGCCAATATCAGTGATAAGGAACTTTTAAACCGGCTGCTCATCTCTCAAGGGGTGTTTTTTGGGAAAAACGTCAATGTTGTGGATTATCTCATTGCCCTTTCCGCTAAAAAAGACCATTTTCTCCTGGTGGACGAGCTTACACGGGAGGTAAAACGGATAAAATCTCCCCTTTCCAAATACAAAATCCTCGTTATGGATTCCCGGGTGCCCCGTATGGGGGTGGAGGATGAGCTCAAACAGCGGCGGCAGGATATCCGGAAGGGATTTGAACTCCTCTCCCAGAAACGGCGGGGGGTGAATTTCCGGGATTACGCCACCACGGATCTGATGGAATCCATGGGTGATTTACCCGAGGATATCCGGCGCCGCTGTCTGCATATTGTAAAAGAAATTCAACGGGTATATGATGCGGAACAGGTTATAAAAAAAGCGGATTTTCCCGCCTTAACCAAACTGATATTCCATTCTCATGAAAGCCTTCGGGACCTATACGAAGTTTCCTGTCCCGAAGTAGACTGGCTGGTGAAACGGGCTCAGGAAATCGACGGGGTTCTGGGATCCCGGATGACCGGACAGGGCTTTGGCGGGTGTACGTATACCATCCTTAATGAAACCGCCATTACCGAATATCAGCGGCGGCTTGAGGATTACGAGCGGATTTTCGGGTTTCATCCCCAGTTGTACAGTATCAGGCCCGCCGCGGCGGCCCATGTTTTATAGGGGTTCTATGAATATACTGCTGACTAACGATGATGGTATTGATTGTGAAGGACTGCTCCGGCTTGCGGAGGAATTACGCGGCCAAAACCGGCATAAAATTTACGTTCTTGCCCCCGATTCAGACCGGTCCGGGGTTTCCCAGGCCATATCCATAAGAAAGCCCCTGCGGATCAAGGCCCACGGGCCGGATACCTGGGTGTGTTCGGGAACTCCCGCGGATTGTGCGATCCTGGCGTCCTTGGGGGGGCTTCCCGTTAAACCGGATCTCTTGATTTCGGGGATCAACGTGGGGCCCAACCTCGGGACGGATATAGTCTATTCCGGTACCGCCGCGGCGGCCCGGCAGGGGGCCCTTCACCATATCCCCTCAATCGCCCTGTCCCTGGCGGGCCTTACCCCCCCCCTGTACTGGGAACGGGCGGTTTCTTTTGCGGTAACCCGGCTGGACGACTTGATCCGCCTCTGGACGGAAGATATCTTTATCAATGTGAATATCCCCAATACCCCCGAAGGACCCGCCGGCATGGCCGTCACCTTTCCCTCCCGCAGGCAGTATCACGATAATTTGATTCCCTTTGACGCCCCCGACGGATGCACCTATTGTTTTATCAACCCGGGGCCTACTAAAAGTGAAAACGATCCGGGTTCCGATTGGGAGGCGGTTTCCCAAAACCTGGTATCGGTAAGTCCGGTCTATCTTTATCCGGTGGTAAGGATGGACCGCTGCGCCGCCGCCCCTCCCTACGAAGGGGTGGCGCCCCGCACGGAAAAAAGCGGCGTCCCCATGGGGTAGACAGTATGGAAGGAAACCTTCAAGAAGGCATACGGTTATTTCTCACCAAACGTTGGAAAAAGGCGTTACAGGAGTTAAAACAGGTCAATACCGCGGACTTTACCGCCGAGGAAAGCGCGGAATTAGTCTATTATTTGGGGCTTTGTTATACTAAGCTCGAACAATACGAAGACGCCCTGTTATACCTGGAACAGGTGGTAACCAACGGTTCCAATCCCCTCAGGGTTTATCAATGCCGGATGACCCTGGCGTATATCTATGTGCGGACCGGCCGTTCCAAAATGGCGGAATTTGAGCTGAACCGCCTTGTCTCGGGGGGATTTGAGTCGGTTCAACTCTATACTACCCTCGCCTATGCGTCTTGGGCGCAAAAACACTATAAACGGGCGGTGGAATTTTATGAAAAAGCCCTGGATTTGGACGTTAATAATACCACCGCTTTGAACGGGCTGGGGTTTATTCTGGTTGATACCGGTATGGATGTCTTCCGGGGGCTTCGTTTTTGCCGTAAGGCGGTGGACCAGCGGCCCCATAACCCGGCATACCTCGATTCCCTGGGCTGGGCCTATTTCAAGAACGGCGATCCCCAGGAAGCCCGGATCTGGCTGCGCCGGGCCATGGACTTGGCCCCCCGGGAACAGGAGATCAAGACCCATATGCGTATGGTGGTGGGGGATACCAAATGAAGGGGGCCGGAACAGATTCCGGGGATTCCCCCCGGAGGGGGCGGCTTTTTTTTGCCATCCTGGTTCTGGCGGCCTTTGGGGGGGCTCCCCCGGTACTGAGGGCCCAGCAGGATGTCCCGGGGGGACTCGACGCGCTGAATGCCCGGGAAGAGTTCCGCCTGGGGGTGCAGGCCTATAACCGTTACGCCTTTAACGAGGCGATCCTCTCCCTGGAACGGGCCCTCTCCTTCCGGCCGGGGGAAGGGCTTATCCTGGATTGGCTGGGCCGGGCGTATTTCCGGTCGGGTCTTGAGGATACGGCCCTCCGGCAATGGCAGGCGGCGGCGGCGGCCTATGGGCCTTCCTCCGGAGAGAGCCCGTTGATCATGGGGCGGATCGAAACCATACGGAACCGGCGGAGCCTCTTTCCCGCCATGGATGAGGATATCCGCTATGTGGAAGCGGGGCATTACCCCGGAGTATCGGACAATACCGTGTTATACCGCCAGCCCACCGCAATTTTGCCCCTGGAAGACGGTTCGGTATGGGTGGTCGCCTATGGAAGTAACGAACTGGTCCGAATCGACGTGAACGGCATGATCCGTCAACGCCGGAGGGGTCCCCTGAACGGTTTTGACCGGCCCTACGACCTTGTCAGGGGCCTTGACGGCAGGCTTTACCTTTCGGAGTTCCGGGGAGGCAGGGTGAGCGTCCTCAGCGCCGACGGTGAATGGTTGTCCTATATCGGTTCCAAGGGCCTGGGGGAGGGCCAGCTTATGGGGCCCCAGAATCTCGCCATAGACGAGGAAGGGTACCTTTATGTGGTGGATTATGGAAACCGGCGGATCTCCAAATTCGATCCCGATGGGGAATTTATTCTGTCCTTTGGGGACCGGCGATCCGGGTTTCAGGGGATCCTTTCCCCCACGGGAATAGCCGCCGGGGGGGGACGGATATTTATTGCCGACGGCGTGTCCCGGCGGATTTTTATTTTTGACCGGAACGGGACCTACCGGGGAATTTTAGTGGAGGAGGGCCTTTCCGGGCCCGAGAGCCTTCGGTTTATTTCGGAACGGCAGCTCCTGGCGGCGGATACCAACCGGCTCCTCCTCATTGATATTGATTCCGCCCTGGTCCGGGAATTGGGGGTCCTGGGGAATTCCCGGGTACGTATTGTGGGGGCCGATGCCGACCGGAACGGTAATATCCTGGCGGCGAATTTCCAGGCCGGGGAGGTGGCGGTGATGACCCCCCTCAACGATATGGCCGCCGGCCTTTTTGTGCAGATAGACCGGGTAGTTTCGGATAATTTTCCGGAAATAACCGTGGAAGTTCAGGTTCAGGATCGGCGGCGGCGGCCGGTGGTGGGCCTGAACGCGGGAAATTTTCTCCTCACCGAGGAAGGCAACGCGGTCAGTGAACAGAATTTTATCGGCGGCGCCTACCGAACCGAGTCCAGCGACGTGGCGATTTTGACGGAACGTTCCCCGGGGACATTGCCGCGGGGAGAGGACCTGGCCGCGGCGGTCCGGGATATCCGGGCCGGGGGAAGCGCGGTGGTTTCCCTGGTCGCCGCCGGAGAACAGCCCCTGCGGGAACGGCTTGAGGGGGCTTCCGCGGCGGCCTTTGCCGCCGCCGCCCGGGGAAATCCCACGGCCTATAGCCCCCGGTGGCGGTTCGACCGGGGACTGCGCCTGGCCGCCACGGATCTCCTCCCGGGGTCGAAAAAACGGGCGGTGGTATTTGTGGGGGGAGGACCCTTGGGGGAGCTTGCCTTTGAACAATACAGCCTTTCGGAGCTTGCCGCATACCTTACCAATAACGGCATCCGGTTTTACGCGGTAATCGTGGGGGAAAATCCCCCGGCGGAGGAACTCCGGTATCTCTGCGAACAGACCGGAGGTCAGGCCCTGCCCCTCTACCGGCCCCAAGGAATACGGCCGGTCCTGGAAAGCCTGGGATCGGCCCCATCAGGTTCCTATACCCTGCGTTACCGTTCCCAGCTTCCCACGGATTTTGGCCGGGCTTACCTTTCGGTGGAGGCGGAGGTGTATCTTTTGGAACGTTCCGGCCGGGATAAGATAGGGTATTTTGCGCCCCTGGAGTAGCGGGAACCGGTTCTTACGGGTTACCGGTACGGCTTTTATCCGAAAAGCTTTTGCCGCAGGGCTATGCCGGTGGGTGTGGCGGCAAGCCCGCCCTGGGCGGTTTCTTTTAAACTTTGCGGCATGGCCGCTCCTATTTCAGCCATAGCCGCCACAACTTCGTCAAAGGGGATGACGCTTTCTATTCCCGCAAGGGCCATTTCGGCCGCCCCAATGGCGCACATAACCGTTCCGGCATTGCGCTTGACGCAGGGAACCTCCACAAGCCCCGCAACGGGATCGCAGACCAGGCCAAGCTGATTTTTAAGGGCAATCGCGGCGGCATGAATAACCGCTGAAGGGCTTCCTCCTGAAAGCTCAACAAGCGCCGCGGCCGCCATTGCTCCGGCGCTTCCGCACTCGGCCTGACAGCCCCCTTCCGCCCCGGAAAGGGAAGCCTCACCGGCTATGACAAGCCCCAGGGCCCCCGCGGTAAAAAGCGAGAGGACCGCGGCCCGTTCCGAAACCCCCTTTTCTTCGATCATGGTCAGCAACGCCGCGGGAAGTATCCCACAGGAACCCGCGGTTGGGGCGGCGACTATCCGGCCCATGGCGGCGTTATACTCCGAAACCGCCAGGGCCCTGGCTATGGCGCCGGCGCAGAAGGAACCCGAAAGGGGATTTTTCCGCGCCTTTTCTTTCATGCGGAGGGCAAGCCCTCCGGAAAGGCCGCTGGATGAAACCAGGCCCGCCTCGGATCCTTTTTCGCAGGCCGCCTTCATCACAAGAAAATTTTTCCTCATTTCTTCAAAAACACACTCAGCGCTTTTTTCAAGCTGTTCAGCCTGATCTTCCAGCACGAGATCGGAAATACGCTTTCCCGCGGCCGCGGCGAGTTCCGCAAGATTCGTACCTGAATGGTATTCAAGCATTGGTTTACTCCCTTGATGATTTTTTTACAAACACAACACGGTCAATGTGCGGAAGGCCGCGGAGCTTCCCGGCGATTTCTTCGTTCATTCCGCCGTCTATCTCCAGCACCATCACCGCCTGGTATCCCCGGTGGGGCCGGTTCAGCCGGAAATTCCCGATATTGATGCCCTGCTCCGCCATAAGGCTCGCGACTTCGGCGATCATGCCGGGCATATCTTTGTGGGCGATGATAAGGGTATCCGCACTTCCCGAAAAGTCGGTTTCCATACCGTTCACGTTGGTGATGATAATATTGCCGCCGCCGATGGACGCGCCCTGAACGGAACATTCCCGGCGATCCTGTCCGGTGAGGAAAAGCCGCGCCGTATTGGGATGGGCCTTGGGGATTCTGATTTCGCTGAAACGTATCTCAAGGCCCCGTTCCCTGGCTATGGCAAAGCTGTCCCGGATACGCTCATCGTCGCTTGCCATACCCAGAAGCCCCGCCACGAGGGCCTTGTCCGTACCGTGCCCCTTACCGGTCCGGGCAAAGGAACCGGCAAGGCCTATTTCGGCGCTGTACGGCTCCCCGCCGAGTATGTTCCGGGCGGCAGCCGCAATACGGAGCGCCCCGGCGGTATGGGAACTCGAGGGACCAATCATTATCGGCCCGATGATGTCGAACACGTTCATCAATACCCCCATACGCCGGCAAAGCGGCGTACTACAAAAAGCCACAGATCAGGCTCGATCCGACCCACGAAGCAATTCACGCCCGCGATCCGTCGGCTTCAGCGGAACCGATCCGCTTTTCTTTCACCGGCGGAATGAAGAACCCGCCCCAGGGCTCCCCCGGTCAACATGTTACGGAGGGGGAGCGCCATGGGTCCCCAAAAGGAAACGCGATACACCCCCTAAAAAGCCGTTTTTGACGCGGCTCCCCCTCGCTCCGGCCTCCTCGGGCTTCGCCCTGCGGTGGCTTCCGCTGCCCCCACTCCTTTTTTCAAGGGCCTAATCCGTAACTTGTTGACCGCCCCAAGGCTCCCCCGCGAGATCAGGTTCTTGAATATGGACCCTTCGCAACGAATCAACAGCCTCGCCCTAAAGGGACGAGGCATGTTGTTCTCATAAGGTATTTGTATTCGGGGTTTAATACCCTTTTTAAGCGCCCTGAAGGGCGGGGTATTAAACCCCTCAACACGAATCAAATCCATGAGCGTCCGCACCGGCGCCTTCCCGTAACGGTATTTCCCCAAGCGGGCCTACTCATCATTATAGTACCGTTCCATTCAGGTAAGTCAAGAAATTTAATCCAAAAAAGCTTAAAAATACCGCGTCGGACCACCGGTCCGCACGCTATTCCGCGGAGGCGCGTCCCCTTTTTTGGCGTTGAAAATTGCCGCTCCGCCGGAATTGCAACCTATTGAATCCCGGGGGGTCTAAATTGAAAAGTGCGCGCTTTATCACGATGAGGAAGCCGGTAAAATGCGGTGGATTTTCGCGTTTTTTTGCAAAAATTCCGGCGGCGGCTTCAGGTGGAGTTTTTTATGTTTTCGATGAAGGTAAGCCCCCGGTTTGGGGATGTGGATGGGTTGGGACATATCAACAACGTGATCCTGGCGGTCTGGTTCGAATCGGCCCGGAATCCCCTGTTCCGAATTTTTTGTCCCGCCTTGAGCCTTTCCCACCGGGACTGGACCCTGATCATGGCCCATACGGACTACGATTTTTTGGACCAGATTTTTTTTCGTTATGATGTGGAAATCAGAACCTTTGTGGAACGGATAGGAACTAAATCTTTTACGGTAAGCCACGAGGCCTGGCAGGAAGGGCGGCTCTGCACCACGGGTACGGCGGTGATCGTCCACTACGATTTTATTAAAGGGGAAAGCATTCCCATCCCGGAGGAAAAAAAGAAACTCCTCGAAGAACACCTGCGGCCCCCAAAAAGTTCCGCCCTATAAGCCCCAGAGGATCCCCGCGACGCCCGCCGCCAGGATGTACCATACCGGGTGTTTTTTGAAGCGACAGATAAGCAGGAACAGCAGGGCAAACAAGACCAGTTCCTGCCAGCGGATCCGGTCATACCAGAGGGGGGCCCTTCCGTTGTACAGGGAAAGCCGGATCACCCCAAAACCCGCGGCGGCGATAAGCCCCGTGGCCGCGGGCCTGAGGCCGCGAAAAACCGCAGCCACCAGGGGGCTTTCCTTAAAGGCGGTGAGGATCCGGGCCACAATGAGGATGACGATAATCGAAGGGGCGGCCAGCCCCAGGGTGGCGATCACCGCCCCGGGGATACCCGCGGCCTGAAACCCCGTATAGGTGGCCATATTCACCCCGATGGCGCCGGGGGTGGATTCGGAGATGGCGATCATATCGGCGATGGTCTCGTAGCTCAGCCAATCGTAACGGTCCGCCAGTTGATAGAGGAACGGCAGGGTGGCCAGGCCCCCGCCTACGGAAAAAAGGCCGATCTTAAAGAATTCCCCCAAGAGGATGAATAGAATCACGGTTTTTCTTCCCCGGTACCGGGGGGGGCGCTCCCCGGACTTTTATTTGGGGGCCGGTAAAGCAGGAACCCCGCCAGGCCCGCGCTCAACACCACCAGCACCGGGGAAGCCTTAAAAAACACCGAAAGACCGAAAACCACGAGGCATATTCCCAGGGACTTGAGGTCCTTCACCGCCCCTTTAAAGAGTTTACGTACCGCGTCCAGGATCAGGGCTCCCACCGCCACCCGGATCCCCTTGAGGGCATGCTGAACCGACTCCAATTCGGCAAAATTTTGAAGCCCCGCGGCGATGATGGTGATGATGATGAGGGAGGGGAATACAAACCCCAGGGTAGCCAGGATCCCCCCCAGGAGCCCCTTCCTTTTGTATCCGATAAAGGTGGAAACGTTTACCGCGATAATCCCCGGGGTAACCTGGCCTATGGCGTAATAATCCATCACCTCCTCCATAGCGGCCCAGCCCTTACGCCGTACCAATTCCCGCTCAATCACCGGGAGCATGGCATACCCCCCGCCAAAGGTAAGACAGCCCATTTTGAAAAAGGTCCACAAAAGGTCCAGGTATTCTTTCACGGCTTTTTTTCAGGGGGCCTGACTACCGCCAAGTGGAGTTCATCCAGTTGTTTTTGATCCACCTCCCCGGGGCTGTCGTCCATGGGACTCACCGCGAAGGAGTTTTTGGGGAAGGCGATCACCTCTTTGATCGAAGTTTCCCCGGCCATGAGCATCACCAGCCGGTCCAGCCCCGGGGCGATCCCCCCGTGGGGAGGCGCGCCGTATTTAAACGCCCCGGTGAGGAAACCGAATTTTTGTTCCGCCTCCTCCGGGTTAAGCCCCACCACCGTAAAGACCCGGTTCTGCAATTCCGGATCGTGGATACGAATAGAACCCGACGCCGCTTCAAACCCGTTGAGGACCAGGTCGTAGAGATCCCCCTTGACCGCCCCGGGGTCCTGCTCCAGGACGGCATGGTACTGCTCCTGGGGATAGGAAAACATGTGGTGGGCCGCTTCCCAGCGGTTTTCCTCCTCGTTAAATTCAAAGAGGGGAAAGTCCAGGATCCAGACAAATTCAAACCGGCGGGGATCCAAGAGGCCCAGGTCCCGGCCAAGTTTTGACCGTACCGCCCCCAGGGCGATGTTGGCGATCCGCCGGTCGGCATCGGCGGTAAGGAGGATAAGATCCCCAGGTTTGGCCTCCAAGCCGGAAAGGATCTTCCGGGTCAAGGCCCCGCCGGGGCTTCCGTCCCCAAAAAACTTGGAAATTCCCCCTTCCAGAACCGGGGCGTCATCGGTACCCGCCGCCTTCATCCAGGCCAGGCCCTTGGCCCGGTATATCTTCGCCTGGGCCTCAAGCTCCTCGATCTGCTTCCGGGAATAGGGACCCTTCCCCGCCCTGCCCATAAGTTCCCCGGGGACCACCAGGGCTTTTACCCCGCCCCCGCGTTGGGTGATCCCCCGGGCCGCCGCCGCGGCCTTTGCCGCTTCCCCCGCAGCCAGGGCGTCCTTAAAGGCCTGGAACCCCCCTTCCGCCGCATAGGGACCGAAGTCCCGGAGGGGCATATCAAAACGCACATCCGGCTTATCCGTACCGTACCGTTCCAGGGCCTCCTCAAAGGTCAGCCGGGTAAAACGGGGGGGAAGTTCCCGGTTCAGGGTCTTTTTAAAAACATACCCCAACAGGCCCTCAGTGACGGCAAGGACATCCTCCCGGCTTACAAAGGACATTTCAATATCGATCTGGGTAAATTCCGGCTGCCGGTCTCCCCGGGCATCCTCATCCCGGTAACAACGGGCGATCTGGAAATACTTGTCAAACCCCGCCGCCATGAGGATCTGTTTGTAGAGCTGCGGGGACTGGGGCAGGGCGTAGAATTTCCCCGGATAGAGCCGGGAGGGCACCAGGTAATCCCGGGCGCCCTCGGGGGTGGAACGGATGAAGGTGGGGGTTTCAATTTCGTAAAAACCCTGAGAAGTCATCCATTCCCGGACCGCAAAACACACCTCGCTACGGAGCCGGATCCGCCGCTGCATACCCCCGGAACGGAGGTCCAGGTACCGGTATTTAAGGCGGGTTTCTTCTTTGGCGTCGGATTCCTCATCAATCTGAAAGGGAAGTACCTCGGAACGGTTTAAGATGAGGAGTTTTTGAGCGGCCACCTCAATTTCGCCGGTGGCCATTTCAGGGTTCACCATGGAAGGCGGCCGGGGGCGGACCAGCCCTTCCACGGCAATACAATACTCGTTCCGAAGTTCCCCGGTGAGGGCGGCCAATTCCTGATCCGCCCCGGTTTCCCCGGCGGTATCCACCACCACCTGGGTTATCCCGTACCGGTCCCGGAGGTTAATGAAGGATATCCCCCCGTGATCCCGTTTCCGGTGTACCCAGCCGTTGAGGATCACCGTTTTCCCGATATCGGCCTTACCCAAGGCTCCGCAGGTGGTTGTACGCTTCAAGAGTTCCATAAGCTAACTATAACCTTTGAGGAACGGCCTGGCAAGGGTTGGGGGTACTACCTCAGGGTAAAGAACTAAACGTAACCCGCAAAAATTTTTAGCGGAATTTGTTCGGAAATTGAAGTTTTTGAATGGCTTACTAAAGCAAAACGGCCCCTCAATCCCATATAATATTCATGAGACCATTACGCATACTGAAACAAGGCGCGTGGTACGAAATCCGTACCCGCATCAACAACCGGGAACCGCTGTTCCGTCATTTTAAAGCCTTGGCGCTGTTTGCCCGGGTGTTCCGGGAGACGGAACTGCGGTTCGTTTTCGAGGTTCGCGGGCTGTGTTTGGCGGACGACTGGCTGACGTTTTATATAAAGCCCGCGGACGGGCTGGAGCTTCCGGCAATCATGCAGTGGCTGAAACAGGTGTTCGCCCAGCGGTACAACCGGGCGGACGGCCGGATCGGGCATATCTGGGGGGACCGGTACGGGTCGTGGATAGTGGAGGGGGAGCC
>JAITKD010000100.1 GCA_031278575.1 Spirochaetaceae bacterium
GCCTAACGTGTTTAACTGTGGGCAAGTCGCTTAGGGAAACGCTGATTAACTTGACGCTAATCGCGTTTCCCTAATGTATTTGCTCATTTCATTGCGCAAATAGGGTAAACTTTGTTTACCTTGCGTTAAAGTAGCATTGATTTATTCTCGATTGAATAAATCAGTGCTTCCCTAGGTTGCCATCCGGCGCCGTTATTGCCATAGGTAACATACCACCCTCCTCCTGAAGAAGCATCACTAGACATTGTTGGAACCGCCGCCGTCCACTTTTTACCGTTGTCGGAATAGTGCGGGACAAAATAGCGGAAAAAGCAAAAAAACAAGTTTTTTTTAAAAAAAGGGATTATTTTGAAAATAAACCGCTGGGGGGTGGCGCGCGGTCCGAAACGCTTTTAGGGGGCCTTTTTTCGCCGCTTTGAACTCGGAATTACGCGCGGCGCCTTGACAGAGCCCGTTTAATCAAATAGACTCTGACTATTATGGGTACGCCCTTATCACCGGATCGCGGGGCGGCGGCCGTCTCTTGAAGGGGTCCCCAAGGGGACTCCCGCGGGGATTTATGAACCTCCCCTCCCTGAAGCTCCCCGCGAAGCGGGTTCCGGGGTATTAGACCCCGTTGCGGATAAAAAAGCGCGAGAGTGGTGAAACTGGTAGACACGCCAGACTTAGGATCTGGTGCCTTCGGCATAAGGGTTCAAGTCCCTTCTCTCGCAAAGGTCAACGCCGGGAGCGGGAATAGGGGGATTTGAACGGCGCCCGGTAAAAGACGCGCCGGCGTATTTTGGGAGAAAAACCAGGATATTAGCCCCGGTAGATGTAAAAAAGTAAAAAAAGACATGATTTATTTTCCAAAATTTAGTATATTTTAAAGGATCAAGAGGAAAAACGTGGCCATAAGCAGAGTAATAACCCCCGTGGAACATTCTCAGGTTAAATTAACCATCACCGTTGATAAAGAAGATGTTCATGACCAGTATGATAAACTGGTAGCCGATTACTGTAAAACGCTTCAGCTTCCGGGTTTCCGCCGGGGGAAGATCCCCCGGAATGTATTGGAACGGAAACTGGGGGATACCCTCAAGGGCGAAGCCCTGAACCGGATTATAGAAAAATCCATCACCGATGTTTTTGAGGACGAGGAGTTCCCCAAAGAAAACCGGCCCCTCCCCTACGCCGTCCCCCAGTTAGCGGGTGAACCCGCCCTGGATATGGGGGCGGATTTGAATTTTTCCGTAACCTATGACGTGTTTCCCCGCATAACCCTGGGGCCCTGGAAGGGGCTGGAGCTTGAAATTCCCAACGTCCGCCTTACCGGCGAGGATATAAACCGGGAATTGGAGCTTATCCGGAACCGGAACGCCATTGTTTTGGACAAAGATGACGACGCCCCGGCGGTAACGGGTGATGTGGTTACCGTAAATTATGGGGAACTTTCCGAAACCGGGGAACCCCTGGCGGGAACGGACCGGGAGGACTTTGTTTTTACCCTGGGGTCGGGATATAATATTTTTAAGTTTGACGATGAACTTATGGGGATGAAAAAGGGCGAAACCAGGGATATTGAAAAATCCTATCCCGATGATTTTGACGATAAGGACCTGGCGGGGAAACACAAAAAAATCAGGGTAACCCTTACGGCGCTCAAGGAGAAAAAACTCCCCGATTTGGATGATGATCTTGCCCAGGATGTGGATGAAAAATTTGAGACTCTGGAGGACCTTAAAACCGATGTCAAGAAACGGTTAAACCGGAATCTGGAAAACCGGCTTCGGGGGATCAAAATAAACAAAATCCTGGAAAAGGTCATGGAAACCTCTCCGGTGGAACTGCCCGAATCCATGATCCGCATGGAACTCGATTCCCGGTGGCGGAATTTAGCCCGCCGTTTTAATACCTCCCCCGAGGAATTGGAAAAAACAATGGCCCGTTCCGGCCAGGACGCCGAGGCCATTCGGAAAGAATGGCGGCCCGATACCATAAAGGCCCTCCACAGCCGGCTCATTGTGGAAACCCTGATAAAGGACCAGGGCTTTGAAGCTTCCGATGAGGAGGTGGAAAAAAACTATGTATCCTTAGCCGCGGAAGCGAATGTTTCGGTGGAGGAAATAAAAAAGTATTACGCCCAGGAAAATATGGTAGAATATCTAAAGGAGGATATCAAGGAGCGGAAACTCTATGATCTTCTTTTCGCGGAAAATAAATTCATCCCCGGTCCTCAGGGTAATTATGTGGATCTGGTGGGTCATAATGGTTAAGAGACGAATATGAAAGAAAACATGAATAGCCTTGTTCCGATAGTGGTCGAACAAACCGGAACGGGGGAACGATCCTATGATATATATTCCCGGCTCCTCAAGGACCGGATTGTGTTTTTGGACGGGGAGATCAACGATATCACCGCGGATCTGGTGGTGGCCCAGCTCCTTTTTTTAGACGGCCAGGATACGGAAAAGGACATCAACCTGTATATTAATTCCCCCGGAGGCTCGGTTACCGCGGGGCTGGCGATATACGATACCATGCAGTACGTCAAGTCCGATGTGCAGACGATATGCCTGGGGCAGGCGGCCAGCATGGGCGCCCTGATCCTCACCGCGGGGGCGGCGGGAAAACGGCTTGCCCTGCCCTCGTCCCGGGTACTCATCCACCAGCCATGGGGGGGGGCCCAGGGACAGGCCAAGGATATCGGTATCCAGGCCAAGGAAATTTTACGATTAAAAAAGCTCACGATTGAATATTTCGCGAAACATACGGGTAAAGAAATAGCCCAAATTGCCGTAGATATGGAAAGGGACTTTTATATGTCCGCGGCGGACGCGGTGGCTTACGGTGTAGTAGATCGGGTATTAACGAGGGAGAAATATGGCACGGCTTCGTAACGGTTCCGGCGGGTATGAGCGCTCTTGTTCCTTTTGCGGGAAGAGCGCCGATATGGCACGGCGTCTTATCGCCGGACCCAATGATGTGTTTATCTGTGACGAATGTGTGGAGGTATGCCGGAAGATCCTCTCCGAGGAGGATCACGATCTTTCCACCCAGTTTACCGGGGATATTCCCACGCCAAAGGAAATAAAAAGTTACCTGGACCTCTTTATCATCGGCCAGGATAACGCCAAAAAAGCCCTTTCCGTGGCGGTGTACAACCACTACAAACGGATCGCGAACCCCGCCAAGGAACCGGATGACGTGGAAATCGAAAAATCCAACGTCCTCCTCATCGGTCCCACGGGAACGGGGAAAACCCTGCTGGCAAAAACCCTGGCCAAAAAACTCAAAGTACCCTTTGCCATTGTGGACGCCACCACCCTGACCGAAGCGGGATATGTGGGGGAGGACGTGGAGAACATCCTCCTCAAACTTATCCAAAACGCCGGAGGTAATATCGCCGCCGCGGAACGGGGCATCGTATATATCGACGAGATCGATAAGATCGCCCGGAAGGGAGAAAACGTCTCCATTACCCGGGATGTTTCCGGGGAGGGGGTTCAGCAGGCCCTCCTCAAGATCATCGAAGGGACCATCGCCTCGGTTCCCCCCCAGGGGGGGCGCAAACACCCGAACCAGGAGATGATCCGCATCGACACCACGGATATCCTCTTTATCTGCGGCGGGGCCTTTGTGGGGCTGGATAAATTTATCGAACAGCGGGTGGTCCAGCATCCCATGGGGTTCGGGACGGATGCCAAGATAAAATCCGAACGGAACCTGAAGGAACTCTACGATTCCCTCCATCCCGACGACCTTATCCATTTTGGGATGATCCCCGAATTTATCGGCCGGCTTCCCATTACGGTGAGCCTGGAGGAGCTGAAAAAAGAAGACCTCCGGCGGATCATCACCGAACCCCGGAACGCCATCGTAAAACAATACCAGGCGTCCCTGGCCATAGACGACGTAAAGCTGGAATTTACCGAAGACGCCATCAACGCCATCGCCGACACGGCGATCAAACAAAAAACCGGCGCCCGGGGTTTACGGGCCATTGTCGAACGGCTTATGACGGATATTATGTTTGAAATTCCCTCTATGGAAGGGGGAAAACGGGTGGTGATTACCCAGGACGTCGTAGAAAAATCAGAACCCCCGGAAATTCACCCGCTTCAAAAAAGCGCATGAAGCTGCTTTCGGGCCTGAAAAACCGTAATCCGCCGGAAGAATTCCCCCTGCTCCCCCTGCGGGAGTTAATTTTATTTCCCCATACCATGCTCCCGGTGTTTATCACCTATAAATCGGGGATCGCCGCGGTGGAAGAAGCCCTGAAGCGGGACCACCGTCTGTTTGCGGTATGTCTCAAGGGCCCTATCGAAGCCGGGGAAACCTATACCGCCGGCACCGTGGTCAGGATGGTCCAGCACCTAAAACTCCCGGATAATACCTTCCGGGTGGTCCTGCAAGGGGAATACCGGGCGAATATGACCGGGGTACAAAAATTCAACACCCATGAATTGGTACGGATTGAACCCATAGGCTCCGTAAGTTCCGGGGAGCCGCCGAATCCTGAACTGGCCGCGTTAGTCAGGACGGTCCAGAAATCTTTCGTCCAATACGCGGAATTCTCCAAAAAAATAAGCACCGAAACCCTCTCGGCGGTGGAAAAAATCGAAGACCCGGAACGGCTCGGAAATCTTATCGCCCACGCCCTCGCGGTAAAGGCGGAGCGTAAAATTGAATTTCTAAGAATCCCCGGGGCCGCGGAACGCCTGGAAGCGATCCTGGAAACCCTGGAAATGGAAAACGAGATCTTTGGGATTCAAAAAAACATCAACGGGAAAGTTAAGAGCCGGATGGAAAAAACCCAGCGGGAATATATTCTCCACGAACAATTGAAAGAAATCAATAAGGAACTGGGGAAAAACGAGGGGGCGGATGAATTTGCCGAGCTGGAACGTTCCCTGGAGGAACGGCATCCCCCGGAGGAGGTCCTCCTTAAAGCCCGGAAGGAAATCACCCGGCTCCGTAAACTCCAGCCCCTGTCCCCGGAAGCGGGGGTGCTCCGGGGATACCTGGAATGGATATCGGATCTTCCCTGGGGGGAATTCAGCGTTGATTCGGGGGACCTTCGGGAGGCGGAGAAGATCCTTAACGAAGATCACTTTGGTATGCACAAAGCCAAAGAGCGGATCCTGGAATTTATCGCCGTCCGTAGTTTGACTTCTTTCCCCGGCGAGGGCAGCCCGGGCAATTCCCGAATCCGGGGACCCATCCTCTGTTTTGTGGGCCCCCCGGGGACGGGAAAAACCAGCCTGGGCAAATCCGTGGCCCGGGCATTGGGCAGGGCCTTTGTCCGGATCTCCCTGGGGGGGGTACGGGACGAAGCGGAAATCCGGGGGCACCGGAAAACCTATGTGGGGGCCCTGCCGGGAAAGATCCTCCAGTCCATGCGGAAGGCGGGAACCACCAACCCGGTATTCCTGTTGGATGAAATCGATAAACTTTCCAGCGATTTCCGGGGGGACCCCGCCTCGGCCCTGCTGGAAGTCCTGGACCCGGAACAAAACGGGGCCTTTACGGATCACTATCTGGAGGTTCCCTACGACCTTTCCAAGGTGTTGTTCATTACCACCGCCAATTCCCTCTACCCGATCCCCTACCCCCTGCTGGATCGGATGGAAATTATCGAAATTCCCGGTTACGGGGAAGGGGAAAAACTCGCCATTGCCCAACAGTTTTTGGTACCCAAGGAACTGGAAGAAAACGGCCTGGGGCAGGCGAAGATCGGTTTTAAGGATGAGGCGATCCGGAAAATAATCCGGCACTGGACCATGGAATCGGGGGTCCGGGGCCTGGAACGGGAGATCGCCCGCTGCGTCCGGCGGATTGCCCGGGGGGCGGTGGAAAAGGGGTACGGGAAAACCCCCGAACGGTCCGTCAATTCCTTTAAAAAAACCATAGGTCCCGGGGATTTGGAAAAACTCCTGGGCCGGAAGAAATACAAACACGACGTGGTCTTCAAGGAGGCCCGAATAGGGGTTTCCTACGGCCTGGCCTGGACCGAAACCGGCGGGACCATGTTACCGGTGGAAACCACCAAATTTGAGGGAACCGGGGAAGTTTTTATTACCGGAAACCTGGGGGACGTGATGAAGGAAAGCGCCCGGATAGCCCTTTCCTATCTGCGGAGCGCCCAGGGCCGGTACAAATTTACCGTGGCTGACGTGGGAAAAACCGATTTTCATATCCACGTCCCCGAGGGGGCCATTCCCAAGGACGGCCCCTCCGCGGGGATAACCCTGGCGGCGTCCCTGCTTTCCACCCTCTGCGGGGTGCCCCCCAAGCCCGGAATCGCCATGACCGGGGAACTCACCCTGACCGGGAGGATCCTCCCCATCGGCGGGCTCAAAGAAAAGCTCCTCGCCGCCGTCCGGAACGGTATGGAACGGGTCCTCATCCCGGCGGATAACCGGGACGAATGGGCGGAACTGGATAAGGACCTGCGGGGTTCGATGCCCGTCGATTTTGTGGAAACCGCCGACGAGGCCCTGGGACTGCTGTTTGAAAAGGGGATACAGCGGAAGCCGCGGCTCAAACCCGGCGCGCCGAAACTTCCCCCGGGCCAAAAACCCAAAGCCAAAAGAATAGCCGGATTAAAGCCGGTCGAGGTAAAAACCGGCCGGACCGGAGCGGCCCCCGCTCCCCCGCACTAA
>JAITKD010000155.1 GCA_031278575.1 Spirochaetaceae bacterium
TTTTGCGGGGGGGCGAGATGTTTTTAAAATTTGTTTATCCCCTGGTTAAATATTTTACCCCCTTCAACATCCTGCAGTACCTCACCTTCCGGGGGGCCTATGCGGCGTTGACCACCCTCTTGATCTGTTTTATGTTCGGCCCCCGGATTATTGAATCCCTGTTAAGGCTGAAGGTCGGTCAGTCTATCCGGGGAGATGGGCCGGAAACCCATCTAAAAAAAGGCGGAACCGCCACCATGGGCGGGGTATTTATCATCATCTCCGTGGTAGTGGCGGTACTGCTCTGGGAAGACATTGACAGCCCTAAGGTGTGGCTTACCTTGGGGGCGCTGCTCAGCTTCGGCATCGTGGGTTTTTTGGACGATTATCTTAAGGTACGGAGGCGCAATTCCGAGGGGCTTCCCGCCTGGGTAAAACTGATCTTTCAGTTTCTGATTGCCTTCGCCATCGTAGGCATTCTTTATTTTTCCGGGGGAGTAGAGGTTACGTACCTTTATTTGCCTTTTTTTAAGAACCCCGTGGTGGATATGGGGGTCCTTTGGATTCCTTTTGCGGTACTCCTCGTGGTGGGAGAGTCCAACGCGGTTAACCTTTCCGATGGCCTGGATGGTCTTGCCGCGGGGCTCCTGATCCTGGTATTTATTGCCCTGGCGATCCTTACCTACCTTTCGGGCCGGGCGGATTATTCTTCTTATTTGGGGATTCCCTATATCAAGGGCGCCGGGGAGCTGACCGTCTTCTGTCTGGGGGTAGTGGGGGCCTGTGTTGGCTTTCTCTGGTTTAATGCCCATCCCGCTGAAGTTTTTATGGGGGATGTGGGGAGTCTGTCGTTAGGGGGGGTTATTGCCACCATTTCTCTTATAATTAAGAAGGAAGTTCTGGTCCTTATCATCGGCGGCGTTTTTGTTTTGGAAGCCGCTTCGGTGATTCTACAGGTTATGATATATAAAATACGGAAAAGACGGGTGTTTAAAATGGCTCCCCTTCATCATCATTTCGAGTTGTCCGGCTGGGCGGAAACCAAGGTGGTCATCCGGTTCTGGATTCTCGGGGGCTTGTTTGTAATTATAGCCCTTTCAACCTTGAAAATTCAATGATTGGAATTTCTATGACGGGGAGGGATCTATGAATCAATTTATGGTTGAACCGGCGGGTCACGGGACCCATTATGATCACCTTTTGATAGCCGTTATTGTGCTCCTTACCGGTATCGGCCTGGTTACCCTGTATTCCGCATCCTATGCTTTCGGGGAACGTTTTTTTGGGGATGGTCTCTATTTCTTTTTCCGGCAAATTGTTTTTGGAGGGGCGCTGGGGATCCTGTTGTTTTTTCTGGCCCTGCGGATACCGCTGCGGATATTGAGAAAATGTATTACCCCGCTGGTCTTGGGAACCATAGTGATGTGCCTGTGTACCTTTATTCCCGGCATAGGGGTTACCAAAAACGGCGCGGCCCGGTGGATTCATGTTGGTTCCTATACCTATCAGCCTTCGGAATTAGTTAAATTGGTATTACCCTTATATTTGGCCCATATTTTTACCAAAAAACTGGATAGGATCCGGGTCTTCTCCGCGGGGATTCTGCCGCCGGCCCTGGTAACCATCCTCTTTTTCTTTTTAATTTATTTGCAAAATAATTTTTCCACCGCCCTGTTTATCGCGATAAACGCGCTTTTTGTTTTTTTCTTCGTGGGGGTACAATTCCGTTATTTTATCGGCGCCACGGTAATTCTGATTCCCCTGTCAGGGCTCCTTATTTTTACCAAGGAACACCGCCTCCGGCGGCTTATAAGTTTTATCTGGCCCGAATGGGAACCCCTGGGCGCGGGATATCAGGTCCAGGCTTCCGTCCTAACCATAGGTTCCGGAGGATTTTGGGGTAAGGGTATCGGCCAGGGGGTAAGAAAAATATCCAGCGTACCGGAAATACAGTCGGATTTTATTTTTTCTTCCTATGCGGAAGAAGCGGGGTTTATCGGCATTCTGTTGTTTTTTCTCCTTTTTGGGCTCTTTGCGGTACGGGGATACCGGGCGTGTTTACGGGCCGAGGATACCTTTGCCCGGTTCCTGGCTTTTGGATTGGTCACCGCCATAGGTTCCCAAATGCTTTTAAATGTCGCCGTGGTTTCCGGGGTGCTTCCCGCTACCGGGATACCCTTGCCGTTTTTTTCCGCCGGTGGTTCTTCCCTGGCTACCACCCTTTTGAGCGCCGGATTGGTCGTCAATGTTTCCGGGCTTCCCCGGGAAATTGAGCCTTCCCGGGGGGCCGGGGTTTTTAGAAGACCGGAGGTAAATCTTGTCTGATTATTATGCTTATACGGAAGAAAGGATTCTTCAAAATAAAAAAAATTCTTCTGTTTTGGATAGGAGGCTTAAACGGATCCTTATTATCCTTGCCATGGTGGTGGCGGGGGAACTCTGTTGGCTTCTTTTTATTAGTCCCTGTATGCCCTTGCAGGCGGTGGAGGTGAGGGGGATTCCGGATATTGAAAGGGGCCTGATTTTAGCCCGGGCCGGGATCACCTCCCGCTCTTCGTATATGACGGTTAATACCGCGGGGGCTGAAGCCGCGCTGGAAGGAATTTATCAGGTTGAGTCCGCCACGGTGATAAAACATTTTCCCGACAGGGTGCTGATAACGCTTGAACCCCGTAAGGCGGCGGCTTTTACCCTGACAAGGATAGCGGACAAAATTACCCCCGTGTTTTTTGACCGGCAAGGGGTGATCTTTAAAATCGGAAACGGTTACGGGGATGAACTGCTTTCTTCCTCCATACCCCTTATATCCGGGTTGGCCTTGGAAGAACCGGTATTGGGGATGCGGCTTTCCCCGGTATTTGCCCGTTTTTTCACCGGCCTGGAACGGATCCATGCATCCGCCCCGGATCTGCTGACCGCTATTTCTGAAATTGAGATCCACCAAAAAATCTACGACGGGTTTGATCTGATCCTTTATCCCAACCATAATCCGGTGCGGATCCGGGTCGCGGCGGAATTGAATGAAGATATGCTTCGATATATGATGCTGGTAATTGATGTTATTGTTTCTCAGGGTACCCAGGTTGATGAAATTGATTTTAGAACCGGTACGGCATCCTATACCCTAAAGGAGGCATCCTCTGGCTAACGATAGTTTAGTGGTTGGTCTCGATATTGGTACCACCAAGGTCTGCGCGGTAATTGGCGAGCGTAATGAAAACGGGACTCTTGAAATAACCGGGGTAGGGAAAAGTGTTTCCACCGGGCTGCGGAAAGGGGTAGTGGTGAACATCGAAGCTACCCTCAAGTCCGTTTCCGCCGCTATTGAGGCGGCGGAGATGATGAGCGGGCGGGAGGTCCATACGTGCTGGACCGGCATAGGGGGAAGTCACATAGACGGGCTTAATTCCCGGGGGGTTGTGGCGGTTACCGGGAAAACCCGGGAAACCCGGGAAATTGGTCCTGAAGACATTAGCCGGGTGCTGGAAGCGGCCCGGGCGGTGGTAATTCCCATGGACCGGCAGGTTCTGGAGGTAATCCCCCAGAGTTATATTGTGGACGACCAAAAGGGCATCCGGGATCCCCTGGACATGATCGGGGTCCGCCTTGAGGCGGAGGTTCATATCATAACCTGTTCCGTAACCAGTGCCCAGAACCTGGTAAAATGCGTTAACCGGGCCGGATTTAGGGTTAACGATATGATCCTCCAGTCCCTGGCCGCGGGCCGTTCCGTCCTCACCGAGGAAGAAAAGGAGTTGGGGGTCGCCCTGATAGACCTTGGGGGGGGGACTACCAATGTGATGGTGTACACCGGAGGCACCCCCTATTCCACCACCACCATTCCCGCGGGGGGTATCCAGGTTACGAGCGATATATCCTTGCTTAAAAACATAGCCTTTGAAACTGCCGAGGGGATCAAGCTGGAGGCGGGGTGCTGCTGGGATGACTTCCTTGAGGAGGATGACGACATCATCGTCCCCGGGGTTGGGGGACGGCCGCCCCTGCCCATACCGAAATCCCAGCTCCTGGCGATAATCCGGCCCCGGATGGAAGAGATCTTTAATATGGTGAAGGAAAAATTGGATAAACTTTCCCTTTCCCGGCCTATGGGAGGGGGGATCGTCCTCTGCGGCGGGGGAGCCCAGCTTTTGGGGGCCGCTGAATTGGCGACCCATGTGTTTAAGCTGCCCGTTAGGGTGGGGGTGCCCCTGCCGGTGGGAGGGTTGGTGGAGGAATACCGGAGCCCGGTATACGCCACTGCCGTAGGGCTGGTATTGGAAGGGGCCCTTCGGGAAGAAAA
>JAITKD010000190.1 GCA_031278575.1 Spirochaetaceae bacterium
AAGGCGCCCCGGTTAAGGAGTTTGTCATGGGTGAACACGAAGAAGGGGCTGACCAGTGTAGCCGTCAAGGACTTTACCGGCCGGAAAATGAACATGATTCTTGTGGAATAGGGTTTGTCGCGGATATTAAGGGCCGCCCTTCCCATGATATTTTAAAGCGGGGATTAGAGGTTCTGGAACGGATGGAACACCGGGGCGCGGAAAGCGCCGATAACAAAACCGGAGACGGCTCAGGCGTACTGATCCGGATCCCCCACGGGTATTATAAAACGCTTATCCCCGGTCTTCCCGAACCGGGGACTTACGGGACGGGGCTGGTGTTCCTGCCCGGCAGGGGAAAGGATAAAACCGCCGGGGAGCTTCGGTCTTTTTGCAAAAACGTGATTGAACAAATCGCCGGAACCAGCGGTCTTAGGGTGTTCGCCTGGCGGGAGGTCCCCACGGAAAGCGGGGTGATCGGCGCTATGGCCAAATCCGTGGAGCCCCTGGTGGAACAGGTGGTTCTGGTCCCCCGGGAACCGGTTCCCTCCCCTCAAAAAGGGGAAGCGAACCATAAAGGGATCACGGATCTGGAATTTCAGCTTTATATTTTCAGGAAAAAGCTGGAAAAAGCCCTTCGGGATCAGGATGTTTTAAAGAAATCCCCGGTGGAATGTTATATGCCCTCCCTTTCCAGCAGGACCATCGTGTATAAGGGTATGCTCATGCCCAATCAGCTCAAGGATTATTACCCGGAGCTTCAGGATGAGGGGATAAAAACCGCCGTTGCCCTGGTACATTCCCGGTTTTCCACCAATACCGTCCCCAACTGGCCCCAGGCCCAGCCCTTCCGTATGGTGGCCCATAACGGGGAGATCAACACCATCAAGGGGAACCGGTTCTGGATGGCCGCCCGGGAGGCGCTTTTTTCCCATTCCCGGTTCGGCGCGGAACTCCGGGAGATCCTTCCGGTGCTGGAGCCGGACCGGAGCGATTCCGCGAGTTTTGATAATGCCCTGGAATTCCTCGTGATGTCCGGCCGGAGCCTTCCCCACGCCCTGATGATGCTCATCCCCGAAGCCTGGAACAACCGGAACCCCATCCCCGAGGAATTGAAGGCCTTTTACGAGTACCACGCCTGCCTGATGGAGCCCTGGGACGGGCCGGCCTCCATGGTGTTTTGCGACGGCCGTTACGTGGGGGGCACCCTGGATCGGAACGGCCTCCGGCCTTCCCGGTATACCATCACCACGGACGACCTTATCGTCATGGCCTCCGAAACGGGGGTCCAGGATTTTGCCGACGCCGAGGTGGCCTATAAGGGCCGGCTTATGCCGGGGAAGCTGCTCCTGGTGGATCTGGCCGCGGGACGGATCATCCCCGATTCCGAAGTAAAGGAGGAGGTCCGCAGCAGCAAGCCCTATGCCCAATGGATGGGGAAATACCTTTTAACCCTGGAACAGGATAAGGAGGATATCCCCCAGGACCCCCTCTTTACCGATGATCGGGGGGTTCTGTTTATGGAAAGGGCAGCGGGTTATACCCGGGAGGATCGGGAACGGCTCCTCCTCCCCATGGCCGAAAGCGGCCAGGAGCCTACCAGTTCCATGGGTACCGATACGCCCCTGGCGATTTTTTCCGATAAGAGCCAGCGGGTATACGCCTATTTTAAACAGACCTTTGCCCAGGTAACCAACCCCCCCATTGATTCCATCCGGGAAGATCTGGTGATGACCCTGACCAGCTTTGTGGGGCCCCAGGGGAACCTCCTGGAGGAGGCCGAAACCCACGGCCGGCGGATCAAGGTCCTGAGCCCGATCCTCTCTCCGGGGGATCTGGAACGCCTCAAGGCCCTGAGCCCCCGGGATTTCCCCTGCCGGGACCTGGACGCCACCTTTTACGTGCCCCTTTTGGATACCGGGGAAAAGCCGGAGCCGGGAAAGCCCTCAGGCCGCCCGTCTTCCCTGGAGGCCGCCCTGGACCGTTTGGTCGCCGAAGCGGTTAAGGCCGCCCGGGAGGGGATCGCCCTGCTGGTTTTATCCGACCGGGCGGGGCTGTCCCCCGAATCGGGCCGCTGCGCCGTACCGGCCCTGTTAGCCGCCGGGGCGGTCCACCACGGCCTTATCCGGGCGGGCCTGCGGATGAAGCTTTCGATCATCGTTGAGTCCGCGGAACCCCGGGAACTCATGCACTTCGCCCTGCTTTTTGGGTACGGAGCGGACCTGGTTGCCCCCTACGGCGCCCTGGCGGCCATAGCCGCCATTTACCGGAATGCCGTCAGGGGAAAAGGGGATACGGCCCCCGAGGGAAGCGGGCCCGCTTCGAGCAATTTGGAAATCCGGGAACTCGGCGATTACCGCCACGGGGAAAAACAGTACCTCAAGGGCCTGCAAAAGGCCATGCTCAAGGTTATGTCCAAGATGGGAACCAGCACCCTCCGTTCATACCGGGGGGCGGAGATCTTCGAGGCCATAGGATTGGGAGCGGAGGTTATTGAAAAATGTTTCCGGGGAACCGGGAGCCGTATCGGGGGGGCGGGTTTTGCGGAATTGGAAGCCGAGGCCGTTGCCCATTACCGGGACGCCCGGGCCGCTTACGACCGGATAAGCAGCCCCCTGGCCCCCGCGGATATGCTTCTGGCCGAGGCCGGTCAATACCGGTGGCGTAAAATGGGGGAACGGCACGCCTGGAACCCCGAAACCATCTCCCTGCTCCAGTGGGCCGCCCGTACCGCGGACTACGGTAAATTCAAAGAATTTACCGCCGCGGCGAACGCCCTGAACCAAAACCCCCATGTGATCCGGGGCCTCCTGGATTTCGCCCCTCCGGGAACCGTCCGGGGCGGGCCTGCCGCGCCGGTTCCCCTGGACGAGGTGGAATCCGAAGAATCCATCATGAAGCGTTTTACCACCGGGGCCATGTCCTTTGGTTCCATCTCCAAGGAAGCCCACGAGACCATTGCCGCGGCGATGAACTCCATCAAGGGCCGTTCCAATTCCGGGGAAGGGGGGGAAAGTTCCGAGCGGTTCCCGGTCCGTCCCGACGGGACCTGGACCCGGAGCGCCATCAAGCAGGTGGCCTCGGGCCGTTTTGGGGTAACCAGTGAATACCTGGCCAACGCCGAGGAGATCCAGATCAAGATTGCCCAGGGGGCAAAGCCCGGCGAGGGGGGCCAGCTTCCGGGGCACAAGGTGGACGCCCTGATCGCCAAAACCCGGCACTCCACTCCGGGAGTTACCCTGATCAGCCCTCCCCCGCATCATGATATCTATTCTATAGAAGATTTGGCGGAACTCATTTTCGATTTGAAAAACGCCAACCCCGCGGCCCGGATCAGCGTGAAACTGGTTTCCGAAAGCGGGGTGGGAACCATCGCCGCCGGGGTCGCCAAGGCCCATGCGGACAATATCCTTATCTCCGGCTACGACGGCGGCACCGGGGCCAGTCCCCAGTCGAGTATCCGTCACGCGGGGCTTCCCTGGGAGCTGGGGCTTTCCGAGACCCACCAGGTATTGGTGCGGAACGGGCTCCGGGGCCGGGTCCGGCTGCAAACCGACGGCCAGCTTAAAACCGGCAGGGATATGGTGATCGCCGGGATGCTGGGGGCGGAGGAATTCGGTTTCGGCACTTCCACCCTCATCGTTTTGGGCTGCGTGATGATGCGTAAGTGCCACGAAAACACCTGCCCCATGGGGGTTGCCACCCAGGACCCGGAACTGCGGCGGCGGTTTTCCGGTAAAAGCGAATACCTCGTCAACTTTTTCCGTTTCCTTGCCCGGGAAACCCGGGAAATCATGGCCTCCCTGGGGTTCAGGACCTTTGACGAACTCGTGGGCCGGCCGGATTTTCTGGTACAGCGGAAAAGCGGCAAGGCCAAATCCGCCGGGGTGGACCTGCGGGACCTGCTCCACCGGGAGGAAGGCCCCGAGGGGATTCTCGGGGGCAAGGCGATCCGGTGTGTGGAGGACCAGATCCACAAGATAAGCCGGGTCCTGGACCGGGAGCTTATCGACAAATGTTTTGCCGCCCTGGATAAAAAGATCCCCACCGCCCTTCAGTTTGGGATCCGTAATACCGACCGGGCCGTGGGGTCCATGCTTTCCTATGAGGTCTCCCGGCGTTTCGGCGGCCAGGGACTGCCCGAAAATTTTGTAACCGTGGACTTTACCGGTTCCGCGGGGCAGAGTTTCGGCGCTTTCCTCGCCAAGGGGATCACCTTCCGCCTGGCGGGGGATTCCAACGACTACCTGGGCAAGGGCCTTTCCGGGGGCCGCATCGTGGCGGCCCCCCCGCCGGGTTCAACCTTTAAAACCAACGAAAACATCATCGTCGGTAATACCGTACTGTACGGGGCCACTTCCGGGGAACTCTACGCCGCGGGGGTCGCGGGGGAACGGTTCTGCGTGCGGAATTCCGGGGCCCTGGCCGTGGTGGAAGGGACCGGGGATCACTGCGCCGAATACATGACCGGGGGGAGGCTCCTGGTCCTGGGCACGGTGGGGCGGAATTTCGCCGCGGGTATGTCCGGGGGCATTGCCTATGTATTGAACCGGGAGGGTAAATTTGAATTTTTCCTCAACCGGGGCATGGTGGAACTATCGGGCCTGGACAATGAGGAGGACGAAAATTTCGTCAAGGAAATGATCCGCAAACACGTATATTGGACCGGTTCGGCCTACGGCAAGTCAATTTTGGACCGCTGGGCGGAATACGGCCCCCAATTCGTCAAGGTCCTGCCGGTGGAATACAAGCGGGCCCTCCAGCAGATGAAGCTCGCCGAACTGGATCGTAAGCTCTACGAGATCCGGGAACGGGAAGAACTGGAAGTGAGAAGTTAGGAAAACGCTGATTAACTTGACGCTAATAGCGTTTCCCTAAGGTATTTGCTCATTTCATTGCGCAAATACAATGTTAAAGCAGCGCCGGTTTATTCTCGATTGAATAAATCAGTGCTTCCTTAGCGGCCCGATAACCGGCTGCTTTGGAAGAGAGGTATAACGTGGGTGAACCGAGAGGTTTTTTAAAGATCCGGCGGAAGCAGTCCGGGTATAGGCCGGTGGAAGAACGGCTCAACGATTACAGTGAGGTGGAGATCCGGCTTCCCGATGAGGAACGCCGGGCTCAGGCGGCCCGGTGTATGGACTGCGGGGTGCCTTTTTGTCATTGGGCCTGCCCGGTTGCCAATGTGATGCCCGAGTGGCAGGACCGGCTGTACCGGGGGGACTGGGCCGGCGCCTGGGCAGTCCTGGAGGACCGTAACCCCTTCCCCGAATTTACCGGCCGGGTCTGCCCCGCCCTCTGCGAGGCCTCCTGTGTCCTGGGGGCCAATGACGAACCGGTAACCATCCGGCAGAACGAGCTGGCGGTGATAGAAAAGGCCTTTGAAATGGGCCTCGTGATCCCCCGGCCGCCCCGGAAGCGGAACGGCAAAAAAGTGGCTATCGTGGGGGCCGGCCCGTCGGGGCTTTCCGCGGCCTATTTTCTCAACCGGGCGGGGTTTTCGGTTACCCTCTATGAGGGGGACCGGAAACCGGGGGGCTACCTCCGGTACGGCATCCCGGACTTCAAACTGGATAAGAGTTTTATTGACCGCCGGGTGGATCTCCTGCGGGCCGAGGGGGTTGAATTCAAGACCAATACCCGGGTGGGGTCCGCCCGTTACGGCTTTGGCGTCCCCGGTTCCGACGCGGAGCTGCTGGACCCCAAGGAGCTTGAAGCCGCCTGCGACCTGGTTCTCCTCACCATCGGGGCCCGGGAACCCCGGGACATGAAGGCCCCGGGCCGGGAACTGGCGGGGATAGTCCAGGCATTGGACTACCTTTCCATGCAAAACCGCGCCCTGGCGGGGGAGATCGGGGAGGGGATGGAGCCCATCACCGCCTTTGGTAAACGGGTCCTGGTGATCGGCGGGGGCGATACCGGCGCGGACTGCGTGGGGACGGCCAACCGCCAGGGGGCCATGCGGGTAACCCAGATCGAGGTCCTGCCCCGCCCCCCGGAACACCGCCCGCCGGAGGAGCCCTGGCCCCTGTGGCCCAAGGTACTGAAAACCTCCAGCTCCCACCAGGAAGGGGGGGAGCGGCTCTGGTCGGTCAACACCAAGGCCTTTATCGGCCGGGGGGGAAAGGTGGAGGCGGTCCGGGCCTGTAAGGTGGACTGGCCCCTCAGCAACGGCCGCCCGGCCATGACCGAGGTTCCGGGTTCGGACTTTGAGATAGGGGCGGATCTGGTGCTTTTGGCCATGGGTTTTACCCATGTGGTCCAGGACGGGGCGGTGGCCGCCTTCGGCCTTGAAACCGATGAACGGGGAAACATCCGCACCCGGGGCAGCTTCCATACCTCCAACCCCAAGGTCTGGGCCGCGGGGGATTCCCGCAGCGGGGCCAGCCTCGTGGTCCGGGCCATCGCCGACGGCCGGGCCGCCGCGGAGGCCATCATCACGAGCCTATAAGGGAGGGGGATTTTTCCGCGGGGATACGCCGGTTATAGTAAAAACAGGTTATAGTAAAAACTTGACAAAAGAATCGACCCGTTGTAAGATTAGGGTAATTTATCATGAGGAATTTCTAAAAACAGAAACCTTCAGAGATTCCCTATATGAACGCGGGGTTGTTTCAAAGGCAGGTGATTTAAAATAGCTGCGGATAAAAGCGGGCCTGTCCCAAAACCGTACTCCCGGCTATGCCGGGAACGTGAGTGTACCGTCAATTGGTTTTGGGACAGGCTCTCCGTATATTTTTTAATTTATTGCGGCAGGAGTTTATTGGAAACAATGGAAATGAACCTATGGTCGAACTATTCCCGCAATCGGCGTCTATCCGCTTCCACGGATAGCGCGGTGTTTTTTACCC
>JAITKD010000039.1 GCA_031278575.1 Spirochaetaceae bacterium
ATCCCATTGTTTCGGTGGGGGATTTTGTTAAAGAAGGGATGCTCGTTGGCCGGGGCCAGGGGCCGGGTTCCGCCAATGTACACGCCACGGTTCCGGGCAGGGTGGTCAGGATGGTTTCCTGGAAAATGGCCGAGGGTCATATTAACGATGCCCTGGTTATACGGATGGAGGGGACCTTTGAAAAACTGGGCAAACCGGAAGAGATTTTCCCCTGGCAGGGCCTTTCTTTTTATGAGTTGCAGCGGCTCATCTCCGAATACGGAATCGTGGAAATGGAAGGTGTTGGCCGCCCGGTATCGGAGATGTTCAGTTCCCTGCATTCCCTCAAGGAGCCCTACACCCTGGTACTCCGCTGCGTGTTTGACGATCCCTGGCTGGCGGCGGATTATGTGTTGTGCCGGGAACGGATAAAGGCCGTGGTAGAGGGAAGTGTGATCACCGCCGCCGCGGCCCGGGTGTCCCGTATCGTTTTTGCGGTTTCTTATAAAGAGCAGGACCTGGGAGCCGAACTTCTTGCCGAAGCGGAATCGGTTTCCAGCGGGTTTCCCCTGTCCGTGGTTCTGGTGAGTTCCCGGTATCCCCAGCGTAATCGCCGGGAGCTTGAATATGCCCTGGGGCTCTACGAAAAAAAGGAAGGGGTGAAGTTCGGTTCTTCCCTGTTCCTGGGACCGGCCACGGCCGCGGCGATCCATGACGCGATAAAACTAAAAAAACCCATCCTGGACCGGTATGTGGCGGTGGGGGGGGCCGCGGTTAAAACCCCCCAGGTGATGAAGGTACGGATAGGCACCCGGATAGGGGAGATTTTTGCGGAATGCGGCGGGTTTATCGATAAGCCTAAATGGATTGCCACCGGTTCTCCCCTGCGGGGGCGGGCCGTGGTGGACCTGGATGAACCGGTGGTTAAAACCACCTACGGGGTGTTCGCCATTTTAGAGGGACAGGTGGGGAGTACCGTAGTCAGAAATTGTATTGGATGCGGGGAATGCCGGATGGTATGTCCGGTCGGATTGGATCCGGAATTCTTATTTAAAAGCATCTCGACAAAACAACGGGAAGGGCCTGTCTGGGACCGGGCCGGTGAATGTCATGGCTGCGGTTGTTGTGAAGTGGTTTGTCCTTCCCGGCTTCCTTTAAGTACCACCATTGTGAATTCCGTTTACGGGGGGCATCCTGATGTTTCATAAAGATCTGGTGTTGCTGCAAAAACCTCAGATAAACCTTGCCCGTTCCACCGCGGAGCGTATGTGGCTGGTGAGCCTCTGCGCCGGTATGACCATCCTCCAGTCCGCCTTGACCGATGCCTATCGGTCCCTGATCGTCGCCATTGCCGCGGTAATTTCGGCGGTGACGGTGGAAATGCTGATCTTCCTTAAAACAAAAAAATTTACCCTCGGCGACGGGAGCGCCGTTGCTTCGGCATTGATCTTCTCCCTGCTTCTGCCGAACCACATCCACCCGGTCATTGCCGCCCTGGGAGCGGCTTTTGCCATAGGCGTAATTAAATGCAGTTTCGGCGGATTAGGAACAAACTGGGTAAATCCGGCCCTGGGGGGGTGGTTTTTTATCCGCTTTTCCTGGCCCGTATTGTTTAATAATGCCCTGAAAGGTTCTCCCCTGACGATTCTCTCCGAAAGTATCCGCCAGGGCTTTTCCGATCCCCATGGTTCCCCTATGGGCATACTCAAGATAAGCGGGGTCGCCGCGAGTACCCTGGATAAGAGCCTGACCGCGGTTCTGAATAATACCATCTTTTCGATAACCACCCATACCGAATTATCCGAGGGGTATTTGGATTTTTTTGTCCTCCTCCGGGAGGGGATCATCGCGGACCGGGGATTTGCCGCTTTTTTATTGGGTTCCATCATTATTACCGCGTCCCAGGTAAACCGTTCCTGGATCCCCGGAGTTTTTTTGGGGGTCTATGCCCTTTTTGTCAGGATCTTCGGGGCGCTGCCCTTTGGCGGATCCCTGGGGGAAGGGGATCTGATCTTCGGCCTCTTAACCGGGGGAACCCTGACGGCGGCTTTTTTGTTGATCACGGATCCGGTTACGGGACCAAAGTCGAATATAGGGGCTCTGGTTGTTGCCGTCCTGGCCGGATTTTTTACGTTTCTTTTTAAATTCCAGGGGAATGAGCCCTACGGGGCTTTTTTTGCGGTATTTCTTCTTAATGCCCTGACACCCCTTATCCGGCGCATGGAAGACCGGTTCCTGTGCCGGGAACGGAGGTTTTTATGAAGCTGATAAAAGCGGGGGATGTTTCGGGTCTTAAAGATCTGGGTGTTTTCGCGGGATGGCTCATGGGGATATTCCTCTTAGGAGGATTATTATGGTATGGTACCCAGCACGCCCGGGTCAATATGATGATCCGGTCGGTAAATATGGTTTTGGATGCCCTGGAGGATCCCCGGCGTTTGAAAAGCCCCCTTACTTCCCGGTCCACCCCGGAACAGGGAAGCCGTTTTTCCCTGGTCGGAACCAATGGCCGGGCGGTGGTTTTTTCCGTAATCACCGAGGGAACCTTTGTTCCCTTTGTCGCCATGATTTCCCCGGAAGGTAAGGTGGAGGAACTGGTTCCCCTGACGGGTAATCCCGATCGTGTTTTTGCCCGCCTTAGCCCGGGGATGCTCACCATCCATACCAGGCGTATTGAGGCTGTGGAGGCCCTTATCGCCTCCCAGGGGGATGAAGAATGAAAACGGCTTATCAAAATCATCTGTTTTGGGGGGTCCATTCCCCCCTTTCTTCCCTGTCCACTATGGTTTTTCTTATCGTCGCCTCCAGCCGAACCGCCTTTGCCCTCATCGCCTTGGGCGCCCTCCTCTGGGTTTACGGCATGACCATCATTGGGATCTGTTTAGGAAAACCTATTTTCCCCAAAAGGGGGAAGCGGATCCTGCATATATTTTTATCCGCCCTGTTTGGCAGTTTTTACCTGCTGATCCTGTATTTTTTAAACCCCCTCTTGGCCCTGGAATGTACCTTGTTTATTATCCTGGCGCCGGTATCCTGTATCGGCTCGGAAATAATAAGCCGGGTGGAATCCATGGACCCCGAGGATGCCCTGGCCAGGGCCTTGCTGGAAGCCACGGTTTTGGGGGCGCTGCTCGTGGCGCTGGCCCTGATCCGGGAGCCGTTAGGGCTTGGTTCCCTTTCGATCCCCGGCGGGACCTTTGGCATTATAGAATTGTTTAACTATAATACGGGGGAAATAGTCCCCTTACGGATAATTTCGAGTTCCACCGGCGTTTTTTTATTGCTGGGTTACGGCATAGCCCTTTTCCGGTTTTACCGGAACCGAATTACCGGAACGGAGGATGCCGAATGAGCATACTGGGGGTGTTAGGGATAATTTCGGGCCT
>JAITKD010000040.1 GCA_031278575.1 Spirochaetaceae bacterium
GAATATGACGCGATTTCCTGAGCGCCATCGGTCACTGTTGCTTTGGCACCACCTCCTGAAAAAAGACCGTGCGGGTCAATTGTCCCACCGATAGAACTTGCAGTAACGCAACCACCCAAAGGGAGAACCATTGCCGCTATAAAAACAGCAATGATCAAGTAAGAGAAAGACTTCTTCATAAATAATCCTCCTTGGCGAAAATAAGATAGTTCATCATCTATGATAGGGCTATATTTGTCAAGCATGAGCCAAAAATGAGCCAAAAATTTTAACTGAAATTTTTTTTTCTTATTGATGAAGATATGATAATAGAATCCCTCTGTGGCCTTGGAAAAAATCGCGGATTTGTGAACAAGTCAAGGGGGGGAAGCGCATGGGTTCCGAAAGTTGAAGGTATGCACCCCAACGGTAACCTTTTTTGCCGCTGCTCCCCCTCGCTCCGTAGTCCTCACTTCGGGGCAACGCCCCTCCGCTCCGGTCTACTCCGCTACCCCCACTCTTTTTTTCGCGGATTATATCCTTAACTGGTTTGACAGGGGAAATCGCGGATTTGTGAACGCGCATGAATCTGACTGTTTACCGGGTTTCGGGCCGGGGGCCGGAAAAAACGGCCTCAGCCCCCCAAAATTTCGTAGAGCCGCTCCAAATCTTCCATAGAATAATAGTCTATGTGGATGCGGCCCTTGTTGAGGTCTCCCTCGATAACCACTTTGGTACCCAGCCGGCCTATGAATTTTTCTTCCATGGCCCCCAGTTCCGGGGCCCGTTTGGCGGGCCTGGGTTTGACCGTTTCGGCCCCCGGAACGCCGGGTTCCTGGGTCTGGACGTTCAGGGCCCCGGCCCGCTTTTCCGCGTCCCTGACCGAAAGGCCCCCGGCCAGGATGGCCTTGTGGAGCAGAAGCTGGTTTTTTACCCTGTTTACCGACAGGATTGCCCGGGCGGGGCCGGGGGAAATATCCCCTTTTTCAAGACTCTCCCGGATATCCGGGGGGAGTTTGAGGAGCCGCAGGGCGTTGGCCACGGTGGAGCGGTTTTTACCCACCTTGGCCGCCACTTCGTCCTGGGAAAGACCCGTCAGATCCATGATTTTTTTGTAGGCCGCCGCTTCCTCTATGGGGTTCAGGTCCGCCCGCTGGACGTTTTCAATGAGGGACACTTCCATCCGCTTTTCATCGGAATAATTCCGGATGATCACCGGGGCTTCGGTCAGTCCCGCCAGCCGGGCGGCCCGGCTCCGCCGTTCCCCGGCGATGATGATATACGAACCGTCCCCGGCGGCCTCGGCGATAATGGGGGAAATGATCCCGTGTTCCCGGATTGAATCCGCCAGTTCCCGCAGTTCATCTTCGTTAAAATTTTTCCGGGGCTGATCGGGGTTGGCCCGGAGGGTGTCCAGGGGAAGCTGATGAACCGCCGCCCCCGAATCCGGCGGCTGATCCACCGCCGGGGACAGGCCATCGTCCCCCGCCGCCCCGCCGGTTTGCCGTCTCAGAATATCCGGCGCGTCATCATCCCCCATGGGGAGCAGGGCGTCCAGCCCTTTCCCCAGGCCGTGTTTACGCGCCACCGCGGCCTCCCTCCGGGACCGAAACCCCGGATTCTCCCCGCCTGATAAGCTCCCGGGCCAGATCCCGGTAAGCCCGGGCCCCGGCGCACTGGGGATCGTAAAGGTTTATGGGCTGACCGTGGGAAGGAGCCTCGGAAAGCCGGACGTTCCGGGGAACAATCGTGGTAAAAACCGCCCTTTTAAAATAGGCGCCGACCTGTTTCACCACATCCTGGGCAAGCCGGGTCCGGGGATCGTACATGGTAAAAAAGATCCCCCCGATATTCAGGGGGGGGTTAAGGCTTTTCTGGATCCGTTTGATGGTCTGGAGCAGCAGGGAAAGACCCTCCATGGCAAAATATTCGCATTGCATGGGTATCAACACCGCATCGGCGGCGGTCATGCCGTTCAGGGTCAGGACTCCCAGGCTGGGGGGGCAGTCAATCAGAATATAATCGTACCGGCTTTTCACCGGTTCCAGGGCTTTTTTGAGGTAAAAATCCCGTTCTTTCTGCTCAATAAGCTCCACCGCGGCGCCGGACAGGTCTATGCTGGCGGGAATAACCTCCAGGCCGGAAACCGCGGTTTTGCGGATCGTTTCATCCGCCCCGGCGGCCCCGGAAAGAAGCTCGTAAATTCCCGGCTTCAGGGGACGGGCCCCCACGCCGCTGGAAAGATTCGCCTGGGAATCAAAATCCACCAGCAGTACCTTTTTTCCCTCCTCCGCGAGATAGGCCCCTATATTGACGGCGGAGGTCGTTTTGCCCACTCCCCCCTTCTGGTTCACAAAAACATACGTCTTGCCCATAAAGTCCATTATATAACTATTGAACTCCGGAGTATATGGGGTTATTCTTATGGAATGGCGCCCATACGTTTACTGGCCCTTGATTTGGACGATACACTCCTGCGGTCGGATCTTTCCATCTCCTACCGCACCAGAAACGCCATTAAGAAGGCGGAATCATCAGGTGTTACGGTGGTGCTGGCTTCAGGCCGGGTTCCGGCGGCCATGGAGCGGTTTTCCCGGCTTTTGGGAATGGATAAACAGCCCGGTTATCTGGTCTCCAATAACGGAACCATCATTCAGGAGAGCCACACCGGGACTATCGTCCACGAGATACGGATTCCCGGAGGAACCGCCCTCAGCGCCTACGATCTGGCAAACGCCGAGGGTTTTCCGGTGCAGATCTACGAGGATGACATCATGTACGTGTCCCGGACCAACGAATTTACCTCCTATGACCAAAAGCTTACGGGCCTCAGGCAGGTGGTGGTGGAAAATTTCCGGGCCATGGTGAGCGGGGGCTGCTACAAGCTCCTGATTCCCGGAGACCCCATGCTCCTGTCTCCCCTGGAAAGCATCATCAGAACCTATTTGGGAAACGATATTACCCTTTTTACCAGCAAGCCCTATTTTCTGGAGATCCTCCCCGCCCGTACCGACAAGGGGACCGCCCTGGCCAAAGCGGCGGAACTGCTGGGAGTCCCCCGGGAGGAAGTGCTGGCCATAGGGGATTCCATGAACGACGAGGCCATGATCCGCTGGGCGGGAATGGGGGTGGCCATGGTAAACGGGGATGAACGGATTAAAAACATCGCCTCCCTGGTGACCGAAAAATCCAACGATGATGACGGAGTGGCCGAGGTAATTGAGCGGTATATTTTAAAAGGCGCCCGCCATGGATGAACCCCGGATAACAGAAGACATCCCCATCAGTACCGTTGATTCGCCATCGGTCATTCTGGAACTTATCTATCAGTTGAAAATAAAAGACGTTATGGTCACCGCGGTAATTACGGGGAAAAAGGGTCAGACCCTGCGGCATATCCAGGCCATGATGCGGGAAAACCACATTACCGGCATTCCCATTGTGGAGGGTTCCCATCTGGCGGGGCTGGTTTCCATCGACGATATTGTGACCGCCCTGGACAAGGGCTATATCGATCTGCCCGTGGAAGAACGGATGACCAAAGACGTGATAGTCCTCCAGGACGATATGCCCCTTTCTTTTGCCATCTCCTACCTCAACAAATACCGGTACGGCCGTTTTCCGGTGCTGAATAAACGGCAGGAACTGGTGGGAATCCTGGCCTCCACGGATGTGATTCGGACCCTCCTGGTGGAAATGAACCGGGAAGTGCTGCGGCTGGAGAAGATGCACCAGGAGGCGGGGGGCCCGGTATCGGCCTATTCCCAGATGGAATTTGTCATCAACCGCTACGATTTTGAACTGGCGGGCCGGGCCTCCACGGAGATCAAAAAGGCTTTAAAACAGCGCAATTACGATCCCAAGGTGATCCGCCGGGTGGCTATTGCCAGCTATGAACTGGAGATAAACCAGGTGGTTCATTCTCAGGGGGGAACCATTAACTGTTCCATCAAGCCCGATAAGGTGGTTATTATCGCGGCGGATACGGGGCCGGGGATTGCGGATGTAAACCAGGCCCTCCAGGAAGGCTGGTCCACCGCCAATGAATATGTCCGCTCCCTGGGTTTCGGCGCCGGTATGGGGCTGGCAAATACCAAACGGGTCTCCGATGAATTTTCCATCAATTCCGCCCTGGATTCGGGTACCACTGTCCGGTCAGTGGTGTATGCTCATTCCCCCAAGGATGAAATATGACGATCCGGGAAGCCGCGGCGGCCCTGGGGGCTGAAATCTGCCAAGATCAATTTGAGGACAGCCCCCTTACCGGGGCCTATACATCGGATCTGCTGTCGGATGTGATGGCCAATGCCAGGGACGGGGGCGCCCTCATCACCATTCAGGCCCATAAAAATACCGTGGCGGTGGCTACCCTGGTAAACATCTCGGTTATCATCGTCTGTAACTCCCGGCCCCTGCCTGAGGATATGCTGGAAGCCGCCAAAGACGAGGGGATCGCCGTGATACGGACCAAAGAAAACCAGTATACCGTGTCGGGTAAGCTCTACGGGCTGCTACGTTGAGGCGCGCCTATGGCCCTTTTGGCGGATCTCCATAACCACTCCTGCCTTTCCCCCTGCGGCTCCCTGGATCTTTCCCCCCGGTATCTGGCGGAGCTGGCCGCGGCCCGGAATGTCAAAGTCCTGGCTTTAACGGATCACAATTCCGGCCTCAACGGTCCCGCCTTCGCCAGGGTCTGTCCCCGGTACGGGATTATCCCCATCTTCGGCATGGAGGCCACCACCCAGGAGGAAATTCACGCCCTCTGCCTTTTTACCAGCCTGGAAGCCAGCCTGGCGTGGAGCGAATATGTCTATTCGATTCTGATTCCCTTCCCCAACGACCCGGAAAAAACCGGGGATCAGGTCTATGTGGACGAGGAGGACAACATCGAGGGGGAGGTGGAATATTTTCTCCCCAATGCCATAAATCTCAGTATTGACGGCATAGGCCCCAAAGCGGCGGAATACGGCGGCATCGTGATCCCCGCCCATGTGGATAGGCCCGCCTTTTCCATGGTCAGCCAACTCGGCGTGGTGGTAAAAGGCCCCTGGGCGGCGGTGGAATGCGTGCGGATTCCGCCGAAAACCTTCGGCCCCCCCGCCGCGGC
>JAITKD010000105.1 GCA_031278575.1 Spirochaetaceae bacterium
AGGGCCTGCCCCCAATACCCGGCGTCCTGATCCCGCCGGGGCAGGAACGCGCAAAACCGGTAGGCCCGGTTCCGTTTAAGCCGCCGGGCTATGGGGTTTGGGGTAAACTGATATTTTTCGATGATCGCCTCAATTCTCGCCTTGGTTACCGCCGCGACCCGTCCCCGGCGGTAAATAACCCGATCCACGGTCCCGATGGAAACCTTTGCCAGCTCCGCAATCTCTTTAACGGTCATTTATCTTCTATCTTAGTGTACCTGCCGGTATGCAGTCAACGTACCTTTGTTTGGAGACAACAGTTTTACCTTTACAAAGATTTTTCCCGGTAATTTGGGCGCATTTCCGGCGCAAGCGCCGGAAACCGGGCTTTCCGGGGCTCCGCTCCGCTCCGGTCCCGGCGCTGCTATGCGCCGGGACTGCTTCGCACCCCTCCAATCCCTTGCGCGCTTCGTATACGGCGGCTTTTTCGGCAATCATAGACTGGTAAAGGTAAAATTGCTGGTTTGGCGAGAAGCAGGAAAACGGCCGGTGGAGGCGCGTCTCGGTCCGGTTTAATGCCCCGTTCAAACTAACGTAACGCCTGCGTTTATCCTGCATCAGGCAGCGTCCCAATCCCCCACAAAGAGGATCTCCGGTTCCAGCCGGATTCCCAGGGCGGCGTAAACCGTATCCCGGACGGTTTCAACCAGGCCGCGGATATCGGCGGCGGAGGCGTTTCCGGTATTGATGATCAGGTTACCGTGGTAGTCCGCCACCGCCGCCCCGCCCCGGCGCAGGCCCCGGAGCCCCAGTTCATCGATAATCTTCCCCGTAGGTTTTCCGAATTCCCGGCTGTTTTTAAAGACCGACCCCGCCGAAGGGTAACGGTAATGCCCCTTTTGTTCCCGATCCCGGCGGTGTTTTTCCATTTCCGCCCGGATATCTCCTGGAACCCGGGGAACCAGGTGAAACCGGGCGGAAAGGATCAACCCCGGCAGGTCTTGAAACGGGCTTTTTTTATAGGAAAAATCCTCCGCCCGGAAGGGAATCTCCCGCGGGGTATAGGCGGCGTCCAAAAATTCGGTCTGTACCAGGATGTCGGACACGGACCGTTCATAACACCGGGCGTTCATCCAAACGGCCCCTCCCACAGAACCGGGCATCCCCGCAAGAAACTCAATCCCCCCAAGACCCAGCTCCGCGGCGGCTTCCGCCGCCGTATCCACCGGGGTTCCCGAACGGACCGCGAGACAAGCCCCGGTTCCGCCCTCCCCCGGCGGGAGTACCGCCCATCCCGACCATCCCGAAGTATCCAGCACAATGCCCCGGATACCCCGGTCGGAAACAACGATGTTGGCCCCGCCCCCCAAAATAAAAACCGGGATCCCCTCAGATCGGGCCTGCCTCAAAAGGGCCGCCGTATAGCGGGGAAACGAATCCCCCTGGGGTTTTACCCACAGATCCGCCGCCCCCCCGGCTTTAAAGGTGGTATGGGCGGCCATGGGTTCGTCAAACCGCAGTTCTCCGGCAAAGCCAATCTCCGTATTGATTTTTTCGATTATTTCCCGTAGGATACTCATAATTACAACTTTATTGGGGCTTTCCCAAAACTTCAGTTTTTGGGAAAACAACCTTAAATTGAGTGTATCAGTTTATTCGAGGGTGGTCTAATACCCAAGCATCCGTTTTGCGGGGGACCCTCTGGGGCGGTTCAATTCCCGCCCGAAGAACGATACCCCGCCGTTTAGAGCGGATACCCATTCCCGGAGGCTTCATGGCGCTTACCTTATTTAATACCCTTGGGCGGGAATTGCAAGTCTTTGAATCCCTGTTTCCCGGCCGGGTTGGATTTTATGGTTGCGGCCCCACGGTGTATAACTACGCCCATATCGGAAACCTCAGAGCCTATGCCCTCCACGACATCCTGGTAAAAACCCTCACCCGGCGGGGTTACGAGGTAACCTACGTGATGAATATTACCGATGTGGGGCACCTCTCCGGGGATAACGACAGCGGCCAGGACAAAATGGTAAAAAGCGCCGAGGAACGGGGTAAGGAGGTTCTGGAAATCGCCGATTTTTATACCCGGGCGTTTTTTAATGATACGGAACGCCTCAACATTCAGCGCCCCACGGTGGTCTGTAAAGCCACGGATCACATTGAAGATATGATAAACCTGATAAAAAAAATCGAAGCCCGGGGATTCACCTATTTTACCGGGGGAAACCTCTATTTTGATATAAGCCGTTTCCCCTCCTACGGGGATTTAGCCTTGCTGAGGATGGAGGAACTTCGGGCCGGCGTCCGAACCGGCCTTGACGCAAACAAGCGGAACCCCCAGGATTTTGTCCTCTGGTTTACCAAAAGTAAATTTGAAAACCAAGCCCTGGTTTGGGACAGTCCCTGGGGGCGGGGTTATCCGGGGTGGCATATTGAATGTTCCGCTATGAGTATGAAATACTTAGGCGATCAGTTTGATATCCACGCCGGGGGGATCGATCACATTCCCATCCACCATACCAATGAAATAGCCCAAAGCGAAGCGGCCACCGGTAAACATCCCTGGGTACGGTATTGGCTCCACAACGAATTCCTCGTTATGGATAAGGGCAAAATGTCCAAATCCTCGGAGGGGGGGGGCCTCACCCTTCAATCTTTGGTTGATTCCGGGTATGATCCCCTGGATTATCGGTACTTTCTCCTGAGCGGTCATTACCGAAGCCAGCTGCAGTTTTCTTTTGAAGCCCTCGACGGCGCCCGGAACGCCCGGAGGTCCCTCCTCGACCGGGTACGGGCCCTGGCGGACAAAACCGGGATTGTCCCGGTTTTGGAGGAGAAAACGGACGGGGAGGAAGCGGGGGGATACGGTAAGGCCGATGCCTATCTGGAAGCCTTTGATGCGGCCCTGGATGAGGATCTCTCCACCCCCAAGGCGCTGGCCGGTTTATGGACCCTCCTCAGGGACGGGGAAATTCCCCCCAAAGCGGTTTTGACGGGGGCCCTGGTCATGGACCGGGTTCTGGGCCTCGGTCTGGCAAAGGAAGCCGCGGGGGTGTGGAACCGGGGGGAAGACTTGGATTTCAACCGGGAAATTGAGGGCCTCGTAGGAGAACGATGGGAGGCGAAAAAAAACAAGGACTTCGTTAAGGCCGATGAAATTCGGGATGCCTTAAAAAAACGGGGTATACTATTGGAAGACGGACCTGCCGGAACCCTTTGGCGCCGCGGATAAACAGCCGTAACGCTGTAACGATTGAGGTAAAAACTTGTTTCAGGATATAGGTGGTAAGGTATCAACAGCGGAATTTCGTAAGATCTATGAATCTACGTTCATGGTATTGTTCCGGGTAGCTTACCGTATCGTAGCCGATGAAGAAGCGGCGGAAGATCTGTGCCAGGAGGCTTTTTTTCGGTTGTATGAAAAAAACATGGTTTTTCCCAGCCCGGACGAGGCAAAATATTGGCTCATCCGGGTAGTAAAAAACGCGGCCTTAAATTACGCGAAGCGGAAAGACCGGGAACGGAGGGCGTATCAACGGGCCTTTCGGGAACCCGCCCAAACCCAGGAGACCGGGGAAGGGCTTTTACTCCGGCAGGAAACACAAAATGAGATTCAGGACGCCTTGAAAAAACTTCCTGAAAATCTGCGGATAGTATTAATATTAAAAGAATATGGTGAATTGAATTATAAAGAAATTGGACGGACTCTGGGTATAAGCGAAGGGAATGTTAAGGTCCGGATATTCAGAGCCCGGGAACGTTTAGCCGGAATCTTAACAAAGGATGGTTAATATGTGTCCAAATCGTCAAATTCTTTCCGTGTATTACGACGAGGAACTTCCCTCTCCCTGGAAAGAAAAAATGGAAGCCCATCTTGCCGTATGCCCGGAATGCAGGAATTTATTGGAACGGTACCGGTCTTTTTCTTTTTCAGCCCCCGGCGGAGAGGAATCCGCCTTTAATTCCCGTATGGAAGCGGCAAAAAACAGGATTTGGCAAAATTTAGCCCCCCTGGCGGAAAAAGAGATCCGGGTAAGACCCGGGGACAAGTTCTGGCAGCGTTCGGTTTCAATTCCCCTGCCCCTGGCGGCCGCCATGACGGCGCTGGTGGTGATGGCCTTTACCCTGGTTTTTATAAACCGTCCCGCCCCGATGATGGTCCCCCAGGATATAATCGCCGCCAACGGGATAGGCTTGGACCTCCAAGGGATAACCCCGGCGTCGGATATCGGGGGGGTATTGCAATATTTAAGCAATGAGGATGATGTTGTGATCCTCCGGCTTCCCGAAAGCAAACGGTTTATGCGTTATGGGGAACCCCTGTATATCAAGGGGGAGGATTATTCAAGGAGTACCCGGTCCCCATGACTTGTAAATCTTTGGCGTTATTTGGAAGTATCTTCTTGATAAGTACCAATACGTTACTATTTCCCCAGGCTTCTGCCCTTGAAGAAATGTTGCCCGGTTTAAGGGAACGGGCGGTTATACTAGATATCGTTGCCCGGGTAATAGAAGAAAATCAGCAGGAAGTGTGGAATGCGTCAAATTCAAAGGTAACCATCCCCGGAAAACCGGTTGGTTTACGGCTTGTAGGAGAAAATATCGTGGTGGCGGTACAATTTACCCCCTATTTCAGAAATGACGGAAACAACGTACTGGTAGCTCAGGGACAGATCTGGATTAATATACCCAATGAGGGAATCCGGTATCAAACCACCATGCAGACCATACCTATTAAATTCGGGGAACAGATTTATTTTTTCCCCCTCGGCTCGGTAAATTCCCCTAAGGAAGCCCATATTGAGATACGGTTAGTGCTACATCCCTATGTAATGGATCCAAACAACAACCCGGATCGTGATGGCAACGAATAACTATCAATCTAAAACAGCCCGTCTCCCTATAATTTTTCTGTTTTTATATGCCCTCGGGGGGGTTACCGCCTGCGGGGATCCCCCTCCTATCATTCTTTCCATAAGCCCCAGAATCGGGACCCCTGGAGAGCGCCTCACCATTTTTGGCAAAAATTTTGGGGAAGTCCAGGATAAATCCTATGTTACCGTTGCTCAAATTTTTCCCACCATGTCTTCGTATATCGAATGGACGGATACAAAAATTACCCTGCGGCTTCCGGAATTTGGGGAATCCGCCATGGTGTATATCCAACGGGGGGATAAAAAAAGCAATCCCGCCCTGATATCCAACCGGGACAGCCTGCCGCAGCCGGTTCCCGGATCCAAGGGGGATAAAAGCCCCCGGATACTGTCGGTTGAACCGGAATCCGCGGTTATTGGTTCCTTAATTATCATCCAGGGAAGCAACTTTGGTTCCAGCCGGGATACCAGCGGGGTGTTTTTTACCCGGGAAAGGAGCCCGGACCTCCTCAATAAAATCCCCGAATGGATAGATGTTTTTGATACCGAATTCGGATATGAACTGTGGAGCGATCGGGAAATTCAAGTCAGGATCCCCGACGGGGCGGCCAGCGGGAACCTTGAGGTGCGGACCCCCTGGGGAAATTCCAAGCCGGTTTTTTTTGAAATAGTCGATAAGCCCGGGGCCAAGATCTTTGGGGATAAACAAACCTATACTATTTTATATACCGTGGATATTCAGACTAAAGAAGCGCCGGCTTCCAATTCCCTCTACCTCTGGTTTCCCCGTCCGGTTTTTTCATCTTCCCAGACATCGGTTGAGCTCCTGTCCTGGACCAGGGCGCCTTTTATGGAAAATTACCGGGGAACCACCCTGTTTAAATTCAACGAACTTCCCCCCGATACCGCCATGGAAATCACCCTCTCCTTTCGGTTGGAGGTATACGCCGTTACTACCAACATCAGGGAATCGTTGATCAAACAAGGCGGTACCTTCCCCGTGGAAACGGTTTATACCCTTCCCGGTCCTTTGATTCCTTCGGATCATGCCCTGATTAAAGCCCATACCAATACCGTTGTCGGACGGGAGAGGAATCCTTACTTGAAGGCCCGGAAAATATACGATTGGCTGATTACTCAGGGGGGAATTCAGCGGGAACCCGTAACCGGGGGCGTCCTGGAAGCCCTGGACCAAAAACAGACCGATCCTTACGGGGCGGCCCTGTTCTTCTGCGCTATGGCCAGGGCCGGAGGTATCCCCGCGATTCCCGTGTCGGGGGTCTTGGTAGACCAGTCCCAGCGGACGATCCGTCATTACTGGGCGGAGTTTTGGATTGACGGATTTGGCTGGATACCCCTGGATCCGGCCCTGGGCGCAGGGGCCGCCCCGGTCAATTTTCCCCTTCGGGAAGATCGGGCGGTTTATTATTTCGGTAATATGGATAACCGGCATATTACCTTTTCCCGGGGAGAACAGGTTTTATCCCAAATGGAAATACGGGGGAAAACCGTGGTCAGGGAACGGGATTTTGCGCTGCAAAATATCTGGGAAGAATCCTCCGGCGGCCTTGACTATGATTCCCAATGGGGTGATGTTATAATAACCAGGGTTGAAAATTAGCGGCCAGCCGCCGGTAACGGATATTCGGCCTCTTGAGCCGGCTTCATATCCGGTTGGTTTTAAAACAGCCCCGGTTATGATACGCTAAGGAGTAGTTATGATAACGGTTATCTCCCTGGGCGGGTCTATCGTGGCCCCCGATGGGGTTGACGAACAATTCCTCAAGGACTTTGTATCCCTCATCGGGGAGCTTCTGCGGGAGGATGAAAAACGACGGTTTATTTTGGTGGTAGGCGGAGGGGGGCCCGCCCGGGCTTGGCAGCAGGCATACCGCAGGATAAGCGCCGTTGCGGTGGATGAAGCGGCCGATTGGATAGGCGTGATGGCTACCCGGCTTAACGCACAGCTTATCAAGGCGGTAATGGGGGAATGGTGTACCCAGGAGGTCGTAACCGATCCTTCCCGGGTGGGCCCCTTGGTGGGACGGGTCCTCGTGGCGGCGGGATGGAAGCCGGGGTTTTCCTCGGACTACGATGCGGTACTCCTGGCGGAACGGTTTCAGGCGGATATGGTCATCAACCTGTCAAATATTGAACAGGTTTACAGCGACGATCCCCGGATCAACCCGGATGCAAAACCCCTGACCGCTATATCCTGGGCTGATTTTTGTACCCTGGTCGGAGATAAATGGGTTCCGGGTAAAAACGTTCCCTTTGATCCGGTGGCAAGCCGTTATGGGGCAAAGATCGGCCTCAAGGTGATATGCGCCGCAGGGCGAAACCCGGAAAACTTAAAAAAGATCCTCCGGGGAGAGGCTTTTTTAGGCACCATTATCGGATAGGCCCCCGGTAAAACGCAGCCATTACCCGGGGATAGGTCCTGTCCGGCCGGCCGGCCTTGCTTTATACCGGTTATTTTAGGTATCATTATCCGGAGCCGGGTTTCAAAACCCGGCCGGTCTTTAAACTGACGTTGGAAAAAGCGGTCGAACCTCAAATTAAGCCGCCCCGCTTTTTCCTAAATCTAAGGAAGCGCTGATTTATTCAATCGAGAATAAATCGGCGCTCCTTTAACGCAAGGTAAACAAAGTTTACCCTATTTGCGCAATGAAATGAGCAAATACCTTAGGGAAACGCGATGAGCGTCAAGTTAATCAGCGTTTCCCTA
>JAITKD010000107.1 GCA_031278575.1 Spirochaetaceae bacterium
GGTTTGGGGGATAGCTCTGTCCGCGCCGCAGAACAGGCAGGGCAAAAACGCGGAGAAGGAGGGGGAGCGGAGGGACAGCCGCGGAAATGAACCGTAAACATGGAAAACGGTCCGCCTGAACCTTCAAAAAACAGCCCTTATTACACTTCTTTTACAGCCCCTTGTTTATTTGGGAGTACGGGGCGGCGGGGTTATACCCGTTCCCCGCCCCACGGCGGCGCGGCGTCAAACCGCAGGGATGAAAAATTGAGCCGCAGCCGCAGATCACGTCTCGTATACGAGCCGGGCTATGGGCATACGCCGGCCCATGCCGAAGGCCCGGGGGGATACCTTGAGGACCGGCGGGGCCTGGCGGCGCTTGAATTCCGCCCGGGCCACGGTCCTGATGATCCGGCCGGTGAGTTCGCGGTCCCAGCCTTGTTTGGCGATTTCGGCGGCCTCCAGGTTGTCGAAAAGGTAGAGCCGGAGGATCGCGTCCAGTTCCTCGTAGGGGGGGAGGCTGTCCTGGTCCTTCTGGTTGGGCCGGAGTTCCGCCGAAGGGGGCTTGGCGATAATGGCATCGGGGATGACCGCCTCCCCGGCCCGGGCGTTGATCCGCCGGCAGAGGGCAAAGACCTCGGTCTTAAAGAGGTCCCCGATGGGGGCCAGGGCGCCGGCCATGTCCCCGTAGAGGGTGCAGTACCCCATGGCAAGCTCGCTCTTGTTCCCCGTGGCAAGGAGCATGGACTCGAATTTGTTGGAATAGGCCATGAGCAGGGTCCCCCGGATCCGGGCCTGGAGATTTTCTTCCGCCAGGTCAAAGGGCCGGTTCTCAAAAACCCCTTCCAGGCTGGTTAAAAAACTCGTAAAAACCGGTTCTATGGGCAGGGCGTGGAGGCGGATGCCCAAGTTGTCCGCCAGCGCCGTTGCGTCGTCCCGGGAACCCGGGGAGGAAAACCGGGAGGGCATACTGAAACACACCACCCGGTCCTTTCCCACGGCCTTTACCGCAAGGTAGGCCGCCAGGGCCGAATCGATCCCCCCGGAAAGTCCCAGGTGGGTCCGGGAAAACCCGCATTTTTTCATATAATCCCGGATACCCAAAACCAGGGCGTCTTCCAGGATATCCAGCTCCTCCCCGGACAGGCCCGCCGCTGAGGCGGGCTCCTCCGCCCCGCCGGGATCTTCCCCTAAGCCCCTCCCCGAGGGTTTAACCGGGGCTTTTTCCTTTGGCGCCGGAACCGGATCGCCTGAGTCCCAGGTAACCAGTTCCTCCTCAAAAGCCCGGGCGCTTGCCCGCAGGGAGCACCCCTCCCCGGACCCGGCGGGCTCCGGGGCCACGATAAAGGACCGGCCGTCAAAGATGATGGAATCGTTGGCGCCCACGGCGTTAATGTATATCAGGGGGATGTTCCCCCGGCGGCTTATCCGTTCCGCCAGGGACCGGCGGATTTTGAGCTTCCCCGCCACATAGGGGGACGCCGAGGGCACGCAGAGGAGGCTTATTCCCTGGTCCAGGAGCTGCCGTACCGGGTCCTGCATATAGGCGGTTCCGGGGGTTTCGGTTTCCCGCCACACGTCCTCGCAGATCGCCACCCCGATCCGTTCCCCCTTCCACTCAAAAACCGACCATTTCCGGGCGCTTTCAAAGTTCCGGGCCTCGTCGAATACGTCGTAGGTGGGGAGCAGGGTTTTGACCTGTTCAAAAACCAGGCGTCCCCCCCGGATGATGCCGTACATATTCACCAGGGCCTTCCCCGCGGAATCGGGGTTCCGGCCCACATACCCCACCCCCGCCGCAAGGCCCCGGGGCAGTTCCCGCTGGAGAATCCGCAGGGTCCTGATGTTCATCTCCACAAAATAATCCTGATCCAGGAGGTCCATGGGAGGATAGCCGGAGATCGCCAGTTCGGGGAACAGGATCAGATCCGCCCCCGCCCCTTCCGCCTGCCGGGAAAAGGCCAGGATCTTTTCCCGGTTACCGGAAAAGTCCCCGATGGTGGAATTAATCTGAGCTATGGAAATACGCATATCACTATCAGCTTATCACAATAGGGGGATAAACAGGAAGCCCGGATCCCGGGCACGGCCAACAAGGTAAGGATATGAACATCGAAAAAAAGGAGTGGGGGCAGCGTAACTTGTTGGCCGTGGGATCCCTGGGGGCGGCCGCTGACCCCTGATCAATAATAACTTATCCGATAATTCCCCGTTACGGTAAACCCTATCCGGCGGTAAACCGCCTGGGCCGCGGAGTTCCGCTTTTTTACAAAAAGGGAAAGCCTCCAGCCTTTGCCGGTTAAATGCCGGGCAAAGGCCGCCCCCATGGAGACGGCGATACCCCGGCCCCGGTAATCGGGGTGTACATAAACCCCCCCGATCTGGTACCGGGAAAAGGAGAGGGCATTGGTGTTGATCTTTCCCACAATACGGCCGTCCAGTTCGGCGGCCAGGATATGTTCGCCGGTAATGATGTGTTCCAGTGAACGCCGGCAGGATGCGGGGTTAAAGGCCGTACCCCGGGGAAGCACCTCCTCCTGTTCATAGGCGGCCTGGAGCCGGTAGAGGGCATCCCAGTCGGAGGCATCGGGTTTCCGCAGCGCCAATCCCGCGGGGCCGGACTTTAGGGCCTCGCCGTTTGGTTCCCCGTCCAGGGACATAAGGTCATAGTCGATCCGGTCGGCGCAGTGGTAGCCCAGGCCGATTATGGTATATTCCATCATATCCGCGGCCTCCCGGCAGCCCTGAACCGCACGAATGGGGACTTTTCTGAGGAAACGGTTCATAATGTAAGAAACCGGTATATACGAGGGGTAATCGAATATCGGAAACAGGGTCCGTCCCGAATGGAACAGCAGGGCGGCGATATTTCCCCCCTCTTCCCGCAGGGACCACACCTGATCCCGAATGCCGTTCCAGCGCAAAAATTTTGCACAGGCGGTTACACAGTGAATTTCCCGTTTTTTTAGAAAATCCGCGGTTTCTCCGGCGTTTTGCGGATTCATCTTTTCCCAGCGGAGGTTTTCCCTCTTCGTCATATAACCATCGTTATACCGGGAGATAAATTCCGACATGGGCTTTACCGGGGTGGTGAAACCCGCCGGACTTCCCGGGGGAAGGGGAGTTTCCCCTGGACGGGGATCCTCCCCAGAATGGCGGAGAAGCCCGCGGTAAACGACTCCGGGGCATAACTATAGACCGCTATAGCCCCCTCAGCCCCGGAAACCCCCTCCAGGTGGACCGGGCTTAATACGGAAAAAACGATCATCCGTTTGCCCAGGGGTTCAAGGCTTTTGAGGATGGTTAATCCCTCTTGATCCGAAAGACAAAATATAATGGTGTCCACATTCCGGGCGTAATTCTGTAATTCCGCGACGTTTTCGGGGGAATACCAATAAGAAAGGGCGTCGGGAAAAGCCGCCCGGCCGGCGGAGAAAAAATCAAGATAGTTTCCCGCCAGCAGTACCTTCCCGGCCTTTTCCGGATGCAGGGGGAAGATCCCCTCCCCGGTCCCGGAAAGAATGGTAACGCTCCGGGCCGCCAGGTCCAGAAAAAAAGCCGCCCCCTCCGGGTCGGGCAGATCGGTCTCAACCTTCCGGAGATCCGGTATATAGGGAACCGCCTCAGCTCCCCGGAGGTGGGTGAGTTTTGTTTCCAGGATCCGCCGGGCCGCGTCCCTGACCCGGTCCCTAAAGCCGGGCTCCTCTTTCATGGAAGCGGCCAGATAGGTCCATACCCGGTCGTTCAGGTTGGGGGTGGACGAAAACATGATGATATCGTTGCCCGCGAGCAGGGCCTGTTTTGCCGCCTGGGAAACACTCCCCGCGCTGGTGGTGGCGCCGTTCATCATAAGATCATCGGTGATGATCAGGCCCTGGTAATGGATCCGGTTCCGGAGCACCTCCAGTAAAAACCAGGAAGAAAGGGAAGCGGGGGTAAGTCCCGCCTGGGTATTGGGAAAGGCCAGGTGGCCGCTCATGATGGCGGGGATTTCCTCCCGGGCGAGGAGCCGGTAGGGGATGAGTTCCCGGTCCCAAAGGGCCTCAAAACTGGCGTTGATCCGGGGCAATACCCCGTGGGAGTCCAGGTCCGTGTCCCCATGTCCGGGGTAATGTTTGGCGGTGGCAATAATCCCCGCCGCCTTTTGCCCCTTGACAAAGGCGGCTCCCAAAATTCCCACCTGTACCGGGTCTTCGCCAAAGGCCCGGGTGCCGATAAGGGAGGACTCCCGGTTGGTATAGAGGTCCACCGTGGGGGCGAAATTCATGTTGATCCCCAATACCGCCAGTTCCCGGCCGATATAGTACCCCGCGTAATAGGCATCCTTGGGATAACCCGAGGCGCCTATGGCCATATTTCCCGGGGTTTCGCTCGTGGCCCCCTTTACGTGCCGAATCCACCCCCCCTCCTGGTCCGTGGCCACCAAAAGGGGGATACCCAGCCTGGTTTCCAGGGCCGCCTGCTGGAGGGCCCCCACGGTTTCCGCCAGTTTCCGGGTGTCTTCGGTATTCCAGCCGAATATCTTGACTCCCCCGATTTTCCGGTCCCGGATCCAGTTCATAATCAGGGGAGAGGGTTCGGCCCCCACCCAGCCGAGCATAAAGGTCTGGGCCAGGGCTTCTTCGTCGGACATGGCCTCCGTCAGGGCCGCCGCCAGGGTTTTGGGGTCCTCCGGGCCGGTAAAGGTGAGGGAGCAAAGCCCTTGTCCCGGGCTTATATAAAGAAAAAACAAAGACAGCAAAATTCCCCAGCGGCTCATGAATAGGCTTCACCCTTTATCGTATCAATATACCCCGCAACGCGGTGAGCCGCAATAGCCCCTTCCCCGGCGGCAACCACCACCTGACGGAAGGGACTCGCCCGGACATCACCGGCGGCAAAAAGCCCCGGGATCGAGGTTTCCATGTTTTGGTTGGTAACGATATACCCGTTTTCATCCGTTCCTACTCCGGAAACCAGGGAACTTTGGGGATGGGCTCCCACGAAAACAAAAACCCCGTCCGCCCCTTCTTCGTATTTTTTTCCGGTCCCGGTATGTTCCAATACCACCGACGTTACCTGCCCCTGTCCCCGGATCTCCAACATCCGGGTATTAAACCGGGTTTCAATCCCGGGATTGCGGAGGACCCTTTCGGCCAGGGCCTTTTGGGCCCGGAACCGGTCCCTCCGGTGGATAAGCACCACCTGTTCCGACAGGCGGGAGAGGAACTGGGCCTCGTCACAGGCCGCATCCCCCCCGCCGACCACGAATATTTTTTTGTTTTTAAAAAAGGGCCCGTCGCAGGTCGCGCAATAGGAGACCCCCCGGCCGTAAAATTCCGCTTCTCCGGGGATGTCCAGGGTACGGTATTTGGAACCCGTGGCGATGATCACGGCCAAACTCCTCAGGGTTTCGTTATTTCCCAGGGTGATGCGGAAGACCTCCCCCTCTTTTACCAGGGCCGTCGCCGATTCGGTACGGAAAACAGCCCCAAAAGACTCCGCCTGGCGGTGCATATCCTGGGAAATCTCAAAACCGGATTTTCCCCCGATATTACCGGGGTAATTTTCAAGTTTATCGATGAGCAATGCCTGTCCCCCCGGGGCGAGCTGTTCGATCACCAGGACCTTCAAATTCGCCCGCGCTCCGTATTGGGCCGCGGTAAGCCCCGCCGGACCGGCTCCCAGAATGAGGAGATCCGCGTTTAGGTTATCCATGGCTACTCCGAGGCTTTCCCAAAACTTCAGTTTTGGGAAAGCAACCTTGAAATTCGCAGTTTTACAAGGCTGAAAGCCTGAAAAACTGCACGGCCTGTCCCAAAACCGTGCGCGTGAGCGCACCGTCAATTAGTTTTGGGACAGACTACTCCTTTTTTAATTTATAAAATATAGTATTTTATAGTATGAGAAGGAAGATTCGTGAGTCAATGAGGGTACTAACCTTTGCCGCACTTTTTTTCGGAATTTTGGGATGGTCCCGGCTGGGGGCCCAGGCTCCCGCCGCGGGCGGCGGTTTTCCCGGCCTTGACGCGGATCCCCGGGCCCTGGACTACGCCCGCCGGGGAGCGTCCCGGCCCTATACCTGGCAGGAACTTGCGGGGATAGCCCTCTGGGCTTCCGGGGACGGGGCCGGGAGGTTCATGGACCGTATCCTGGGGGCGGCGGCGGAAATAGCGGCCTCCCCGTCCCTTCCGCCGGATCTCCGGGGGCGGGGGGAGTTTATCCTCGGTTATATCCACGACAGGATACTCAAACAGTATTCGGAGCGTCAAACCCGGGTGGACGAGATTTTTGTCAACGGCCGGTACAACTGCGTGTCTTCGGCGGTCCTGTATGTGATCCTCGCCGCTTCCCAGGGGATTGAAGCCTGGGGCGTTATGACCCGGGATCATGCCTTTGTTACCCTCCGGGCGGGCAAAGAAACCATAGACGTGGAAACCACCAACCCCTACGGGTTTGATCCCGGCAGCCGCCGGGAATTCCACGACGATTTTGGCCGCCTCACGGGGTTTGCCTATGTGCCCGCCCGGAGTTACCGGGACCGGGCCGATATAAGCCCCCTGGAACTCATCTCCCTGATATTCAGCAACCGTATCGCCGGCCTGGAATCCCGGGGCCGTTACGGAGAGTCGGTGCCCCTGGCCCTGAACCGGGCGGCCCTTCTTTCCCTGCGGAGCAATCCCGTTTCATCCCCCTTTTTTGCCGATCCCCGTGAGGATCTGACGGACCGGCTCCTCAACTTCGGTATCGCCCTGGTAAGGGCGGGTAAGGAGGAGGACGCCCTCCGGTGGGCCGCCCTTGCCGGAGAACGGTATCCCCATGAGCGCTGGGAAGAATTTATCTATGGAAGCCTGAACAACCTCCTGGTAAAACTCATCCGTTCCCAGCGGTTCACCGAAGGGCGGACCGCCCTGAACGACTGGGCCTCCGCCCTCAGCCGGGATAACCGCAGCCGCCTGAACACCCTGATCACCGATGCGGAGTTGACCCACCAAAGTTCCCGGATACGGACCCTCCGGGATGCCGAAGCCGGCCTGGGGGCCGTCAACAACGCCGAAACCGGCCGCATCCTGTCCCCGTCCCGGGCGGCGGAGATGCGGACCTTCGTCCTCCTGAAAGCGGGGGAGATCCTGGCCGCCGAACAGGGCTGGCAGAAGGCCCTGGTTTTCCTGGAGAACGCGGTGAAACAATACGGCAGGAACTCCCAACTGGATAACGCCCTCCGGGTCTTCCGTTCAAACCGTACCACGGAAATCCACAACCGGTTTGCGGACTTCTTTAACGGGAGAAAATACGACGAGGCCCTCCGGGTTGTCCGGGAGGGCCTCGCGGAATTACCCGGCAACCGGCAGCTTCAATCGGACCTTAGCCGGGTGGAACAGGCCCTCCGGAACAAGCCGGCGCCTTAGGGAAACGCTGATTAACTTGACGCTAATCGCGTTTCCCTAATGTATTTGCTCATTTCATTGCGCAAATACAACGTTAAAGGAGCGCAATTTTTTTTGCCCCGCATTTGTCGACGCGCCGCGCCCTCCCTGGCGCTGGGAATTTATTGTTTTGGAATATTTACCAAAACATGAATATTTTGTAAAATAGCGACATAAAATCTATTATTTAAGGAATGTTTTATGAAAAAAATTGGTCTTTGCATTATCCCCTTAGTCGTGGTTATGGGGTGCGCGAGCGCGCCCACGAATCCGGGGGGCGGCAACAACGACGGAACGGCTCAGGCGGCGAAATTGGCGAAGGACCTCAACGCCCTCAGAGCGGGGAGGGCGGTGGTGAAGGGCGGCACGGTAACGCTTTCAGGCAGAGCAGAACTCAAAACGGCCCTCACCGTGCCCGAAGGGGTTACCCTTGACTTGACTCAGGAGGGCGCGGCCCTGGAACTACAGGACGGCGCGGTCTTGACCGTGAACGGCACGGTGAAGACATCAGGACACGGCGACCACGGCAAGGGCTGGGTTGAGGGGAGCCTCCGCGTGGGGGACGGCGCGGCGGTCATTGCCGGAGGGGGAACCATCAATCTCAAGAGCAAGGGCCGCCTCCTCAATATCGGGAGCGACAAGGGCAGCCGCAAACTCACCCTTGACGGCGTAACGCTGGTTGGCTTGCC
>JAITKD010000147.1 GCA_031278575.1 Spirochaetaceae bacterium
ATGAGGGGGCACTGTGGGGTCCAAATACGTGATAACAAACTATGTCAAATCACAAGGGACAGCAGAACATTACAAACAACTGTGCAGGACAACAGACGATTCACAGCCATCTTTGTTTGACTGATTTTCAAACAAAGATCTTAAATACCCCGCCGCAGAGCGCTAAACTTGACCCACAGAATTTTCTCATTTGTGCTATACTCCCTGAAAAGCCAAGAGCTCTGGGGAGGGGAATATGGCGCAGGGACAAGTTTCAACAGGGAAGAAGAATTCGCCGGGCTGGATTTTCATTCCGTCCGGCTGGAGGAACGGTTTGTCAGGACTATGGAAACCCTGACAAAACAGCCGGGCGCGTCAATCTGGGAAGCAAGCGAAAACCGGGCCGAGGCCAAAGCGATTTACCGGATGCTGGGGAATGAACGGTTTGACCGGGAGGAGCCTGCTGGCGTACCGGGAATATCTCGCGTGAATCGGTGGGTCACGTTTAGCCCTTGGGGCGGGGATTTTTTATTCCGCTTCTATCCCTTGCGCGCTTCGTACACGGCGGCATTTTCGGCAATCATAGACTGGTAAAGGTAAAGCTACTGTTCCAAAACCAGCAATTTTACCTTTACAAGGATTTTTAACCACGCCGGACCGCTGGTCCGCCCGCCGGAACAGACCCGAACGGACAGGAATGGTTAGTACCATAGCCCGAATGTCATACCTGAATTCTTCTTCCGTTTGCGCGGTTCCTGTGGCCGCGGTTAATGGCTCCTTTCTATGCGTTCATCCTGCCGGGAAAAATTTAGCCTTGACAGTTTCCGCTTTTTCTGTTACTATTCTCTATATCGTAGGATCGGAGGAGGCGGAAGTTATATGAAAGATCCCGTAACCCTGGCCTTTATCAATCTGTACGGTATTTTAGGGGGGCTTGAGGACCTCTGCGCCCTTGCCCCGGAGGCAAAGGAGTGTATCTCCTCCCTTCCCGGGGGTAAACCCCTTACCCTGGGTTTTGCCGTAAAGAACGGGCCCGCCATGACCCTCTCGTTTACGGACCGGGGCTGTACCGCCCGGATTGGGGACGGGCCCTGCGACATCAGGCTGCCCTTTTCGGGTTGTGAAAAATTTAACGGCCTTATAGACGGAACGGTAACCCCCATCCCCAGCAAGGGGTTTACCAAGATCAAATTTCTCACCCATACCTTTACCAAACTGACCGAAATCCTGGAACGTTATTTGCGGCCCCCTCAGGATGTTTCCGATCCCGATTTTCTAAAGGCCGGTACGGTGATCCTGTTTTTTGTGATCGCCCGGACCCTTTCCCAGATCGGTAATTACGATTCCATCGGCCGGTTCACCGCTTCCAACATAGCCGACGGTACGGTCGTATTATCCATCGCCGGGGGCCCCCAGGCCGCCATCCTCGTTAAGGATCACCGGTTGACCACCCTCCGGGAAGTTCCCGAAAACTACCATGCCGTCATGGAGTTTGAAAGTTTAAACCTGGCCCGGCAGCTTTTTGACGGCAAGGTAAACGCCCTGGCCTGTGTGGGGCAGGGCCTTATCTCCATGCGGGGCAATTTGGGGATGCTTGACAATGTAAACCGGCTGCTGGACCGGGCGGCCGTTTATTTGACGTAAGGGCCCCCTGTAAACGCGGATCGTTCGGGGCCTTGGGGAGTAGTTATGAGTATTCCGGTTTATACCTATACCAAAAGCGCCGAGGAATTTAAGCGGGCGTTACGGGTGATCCCGTCGGGGATCTACGGCCACCAGGGGCCGGCGGAGGGTTGTTTTGTGCCGGTTACGGCCTTCCCCTTTTTTTCGGAACGGGCCCAGGGGACTTATTTTTGGGACGTGGACGGCAACCGCTTTATCGACTATATGTGCGCCTACGGGCCCAACGTGCTGGGGTATAACGACCCCGACGTGGACAAGGCCGCGGCAAAACAGCGGGAAAAGGGGGACTGCATCACCGCCCCTTCTTCCCGGATGATCGATTTCGCGGAACTCCTCACCGGTACGGTGGCTTCCGCGGACTGGGCTTTTTTTATGAAAAACGGGGGGGATTCCACCACCCTGGCGGTTCTGGCCGCCCGGGCCCACACCCGCCGGAAAAAGATCGTCTTTTTTAAGGGGTATTACCACGGGGTGGCCCCCTGGACCCAAAAGGTCGATTATCCGGGCATCCTGGAAGAGGACGTGGCCAACAACCTCTACGTGCCCTGGAATGACTACGAAAAACTCGCCGAGGTCTTTGAGGAAAACAAGGGGGAAATCGCCGCCCTTATTTCCCAGCCCTACCTCCACGGCAATTTCGCGGACAACGAATTGCCCGCCGAAGGGTTTTGGCAGAAGGTCCGCAAACTCTGTACCGATACGGAGACGATCCTCATCCTGGACGATGTCCGGGCGGGTTTCCGGCTGGACCTGGCCGGGAGCGACCACTTTTTCGGCTTCCAGGCGGACCTGATCTGTTTCTGCAAGGCCCTGGCCAACGGCTACAACGTAAGCGCCCTCTGCGGCAAGGAATTTCTCCGTAATGCCGTAAGCGGCCTCACCTTTACCGGGAGTTACTGGCTCTCCGCCGTCCCCTTTGCCGCGGGCATCGCCTGTATCGAAAAGATGAAAAGCCTCGACCTTCCAAAAATCCTCCGCGAAAAGGGGACCAAACTCACCCAGGGGCTGATCGAAACGGCAAAAAAACACGGCTTTACCCTGCACGTTTCGGGCGCGCCCGCCCTCTTTTATCTGCGCCTGGCCGACGCCGGTTTGGACGGCAAAACCCCGGCCCTGATGCTCCACCAGCGGTGGATCGCCGAAATGGTAAAGCGGGGCGTATACCTGACCAACCACCACAACCACTTCCTCAACTACGCCCTGAGCGACGGGGACATCCAAACCACCCTGGAAGCGGCGGACGAGGCCTTTTCGGCGTTATAGGTCCTCCCCGCCCGCGGTGTATTGGAGCCGGTACAGCCCCGCATAGAGGCCGTTTTTGTCGATAAGGTCCTGGTGTTTCCCCTCCTCCGCCAGGACCCCCCCGGAAAGGACGAGGATCCGGTCCGCGTGGCGGATGGTGGAAAGCCGGTGGGCGATAACCAGGGAGGTCCGCCCCGCCAGCACCCGCTGGATCCCCAGTTGAATGAGGTGTTCCGTTTCGGTATCAATGGAACTGGTGGCTTCGTCCAGGACCACAATGGCGGGGTTATGGGCGATAACCCGGGCAAAGCTGATAAGCTGCCGCTGGCCGGAAGAAATATTGGCGGCCCCTTCGGAAAGTTTGGTCTCGTACCCCTGGGGCAGCAGGGAAATAAACTCATGGGCATGAACCGCCCGGGCCGCCTCCTCTATCTCCCGTTCCGAAAGGGGCAGCCCCAGGCTGATATTTTCCGCCACGGTGCCGGAAAACAAAAACACCTCCTGGAGGACGGGCAGTACCGACCGCCGCAGTTCCTGAAGGGGGATGTCCTTGATATCCATGCCGTCAATCCGGATGGCGCCGGAATCTATATCCCAAAGCCGGGCCAGCACATTGGTGATGGTGGTTTTTCCCGCCCCGGTATAGCCCACGATGGCGGCCATCTCGCCGGGGTTTACGGTGAAGGTGAGGCCCCGCAGGATCTCCTCCCCTTTTTTATAGGAAAAACGGACATCCTCAAATTCAATATGCCCCCGGACCATCCCCTCCACGTGTTTTTTTCCCTCGTCGGGGATCCCCTCCTGAGTATCCAAAAGTTTGAAGACCCGCTCCCCCCCGGCCATAGCGGACTGGAGGAGGGTGTATTTTTCCGCAATGTCCATCACCGGGGAATAAAACATCCCCACCAGGTTGATAAAGGCGATCAGCACCCCCAGGGAAAGGGAGAGGGAGAGGATCATGGACGCCCCCACCACGATGACCGTGGCGGTGGTTATGGTGGCAAGAAAATCGATCAGGGGCCTGAAAACGGCAAACACGTACATTTCTTCCAAATTCGCCCGGAGGTACTCCCGGTTCCGCTCGCCGAATTCCCCGAGGCTTTTCCGTTCCCCCAAAAAAAGCTGTACCACCTGGACCCCGGAAAGGCGTTCCGAAAGGTAGGCGTTCACCCGGGAAGAGGCGGTCCGCTGCCGCCTGAAGGCGTCCCGGGCCCGGACGCGGCTTACGGCGGTGATCACCGCCACCGGGGACATGGTCAAAAGCGTTACCGCCGCCAACGCGGGGGCCAGGAAAAAGAGGGTAATCAGGGCCCCGGCCATGACGGAAAGGTCTTTGATAAAGGCCACCAAAACGGAGGAAAAAAATTCGTTGATGGTTTCCACATCCCCGGTAAGCCGGGTTACGATACGGCCCACCGGGTGCCGGGAGAGGAAATCCGTGGATTGGGACGCGGTTTTCCTGAACAATTCCAGGCGCATATCCTTCATAACCCCCTGGCCGATGAGGGTGGTGGTCCAGGTTTGGATAAAGGTAAATATAAAAACAAAAATCAATAGTATAAACAAAAACAAAAACACCCGGAAGATACGCGAAAGGTCCCGGTCCCGGACGGCCCGGATTTCGGGAACCGAAAGGGAATAGAGGTCCCCGGTTCGGATGGCCGCAACGTCCCCTTCCCGGAAAAAAAGATCCCGGTGGTTTTCAATAACCGGTCCGGCGGGATCACCGGCGCGCAGGGAAAAGGCATACCACGGATCGTCCAGGAGGATCCCCCGGTCCTTGAGGGTTTCTTCAAGACGGCCGGGGAGCCGGGTGTTTTGGTCCTGGGGGATAAAGATTAAGCCCCCGGCGGACAGGGCCTGGGGGGCCTTGAGGAGCCGGTCCAGGCTGTCCCGGGTTTCCTGATCCAGATTTTTTTCTTCCCGGGAGAGCCTGTCCCCGGAAATCGCGAAAAACCGGGCCAGGATGGCGCCGTCAATGAGCCGCTGTTCCAGGACCGGGATCACCAGTTCCCCCAGGGTGGAAATAACCAGGGTGAGGGCGGTGATGACCGCCAGGGTCCGGTAGGGTTTTACATAGGAAAGGATACGCCGCACAATGCCGCTGTTGTATCCTTTTACCACTTCCTCAACCTCAAAATAATCAGCCATGGCGTCCCCCTTCCGCAAGCCGTCCCCCGGCGGCAAGCTGCTGCAGGGCCGCCATCCGGGCGTAAAAACCTCCCCGCCGGACCAGTTCCTGGGGGCTGCCGTATTCGGAAACCCGGCCCTTTTCCAGAACCACCACCAGATCGGCATAGCCCAGGGTGGAAACCCGGTGGGACACGATGACGGTGGTCCGCGCCGGCCGGCCGGGCCTTTCCCGGCGTTCCTCCAGCAGCCCCGTAAGGACCCGTTTTTCGGTTTCGGCGTCCACCGCCGACAGGGAATCGTCCAGGATGAGGATTTCGGGATCTCCGATTATCGCCCGGGAAATGGCTACCCGCTGCTTCTGCCCCCCCGACAGGGTAAGCCCCCGTTCCCCGATGACCGTATCCCAGCCTTGATGAAAGGTTTCCAGATCCCGGTCTATGGCGGAAAGGGCCGCCGCTTTGTTGACCGGATCCCCCTCGCCTCCGGGGAGGACGGGGAGCTTCTCCAAACCATACCGGATGTTTTGTTTAATGGAGTCGGAAAAAAGGTAACTGTCCTGGGGGGTTACCCCAAAAAGCCTCCGGAGTTCATCCAGGTCCCATTCCCCCACGTCCAGGCCCTGAACAAACACGCTCCCCGCCGGGGGATCGACCATCCGGGTCAGGACTTTGATCAGGGTGGACTTCCCCGATCCGGTCCTGCCCAGGATCCCCACCACGGCCCCCCGCCGGATGTTGAGGCTGATATCGTCCAGCGCCTTGATCCCTTCGGTATAGGAAAAACTCAAATGCCGCAGTTCCACGATGTTTTCTCCGGGTAATTCAGGGGCCCGTCCGGGGGATTCGGGGGATCTGATGGCGGGTACGGTTCCCAGTACCTCATTGACCCGGGCCAAACTCACCGCCCCCCGCTGGATCATATTCACCATAAAACCCGTCCCCATGAGGGGCCATATCAACATCTGGAGGTAACTGAAAAGGGCCACCAGGTCCCCGGGGCTCATGCTTCCCTCCACGACCCGTCCTCCCCCCACGAGGAGGACGATCAGGGTGGTAAGCCCCGAAAGAAAAGAAATCAAGGGGAAAAAAATGCCGAATAGTTTAACCAGGCCCATATTGGCTTCCCGGTAATCGTCGTTGGTATCGGCGAATTTCTTTATAAACCACCACTCCTTGACAAAGGACTTTATCACCCGGATCCCGGCAAAGGTTTCCTGAACCGTATCGCTCATCTTGGAATAGGTTTCCTGGGCCTGCCGGAAACGTTTCCCCACCACGTTTCCAAAAAGGAGGATCAGGGCGGTAATCAAGGGGAGGGGAATAACCGCGGGAAGGGCCGTTTCGGCGTCCTGGATAAAAACAATCACCAGAATCGCCGCGGCCATCATGGTCCCATCCACAAAGGCCACCAGCCCCATGCTGATGGCCTGGCGTACCGCGTTGAGATCATTGGTGGCCCGGGCCATGAGGTCCCCGATTTTGTTTTTTTGATAAAAATCGTAGGACAGGGTCAGGAGGTGGGCAAACAGCCGTTCCCGGAGTTCCGCTTCGATCCGCCGGGAAGACCCGTGAATAAAATAACGCCACAGAAAACGGCCTCCGGACAATAGGGCCATGACGGCCACCATACCCCCCCCAAGGGCCAATACGGCGTACCAATTAAAACGCCCCGAAGAAATCAGATCCACCGCGGCCCGGGTAAATTGGGGGATCGCCATCTGGGCTGCATCGGTCAGCGCCAGACACACAAAACCCCACAGGTAACGCCAACGGTACCGTCTAAAATAGGGGAAAAGGGTTTTAAATTCCTTAAAAAACGGTTTTCGCATCCTGGGCTTTCTTGGACGAAGGCTCATTTTCTTTTCTTAAATCAGCCTCTAACTTGGCGGACCAAATATCGAATTTCTTCTTCACCAATTCCGCTTCCTCCCGATTCCCCAGGAGCGTATAAATACGCCGGAGGGCTCCCAAAAAATGAATCCCCCTTCTAAAATCATCAATACGATGGGTAGAAAGTTCATACATTTCCCGGTACCGATCCGCCGCCTGGGACAGGAGTTGTTCGACCAGCCGCACATGGTACACCGTAGGTTCATAAAAAGGGGACCGGGGATCCGTATTACTCACGGCCTTTTTTAAATCAAGAATGTTTTTTGCCACCGCGGCATAACGGCCCTCTATCTCCACAAAGGACCACCGCCATTTGGTATTGTCCCCGTAGGCGTTTTCCAGGAGATCGATACACAGCCCCATCTTACGGATCAAAAGATAACGCCGGGTAATGTCTATGGGTTCCAACTGGGCCAGCTTATCCTCATATTCCGAAAAGAGGGCATCCACCCGGCTCGTAACGATCTCTTCCAAATAAATAATTCCCCGGTACAGGGATTTTCTCCCGTCATTCAGGGCATCTTCGTTTTTGTTTTTCAACATGGATTGGGAAACATTACTTAATAGAATATAATAGGAGGTGAGGTTGAGCATCTCATCCACCAGGAAGATCCGCTTATAGGCGGTGTTTTCCGAATCCTGTTGAATCGCCGCTAAAATTTCCTTTTCCTGCTGCAGAATCGCCTCAATAACTTCCCGATACCCGCCGGTTTTTTTTAAATAGAGATGACGCATCTCTTCGGAAATTTTTGCCATAAGTAACTCCGTTTATGTTAAAGCAGCGCCGATTTATTCCCGATTGAATAAATCAGCGCTTCCTTAGCGGGCCGGCCGGCCATATTTGGTCAACAGTTCGTCCGCATGGGCCAGGGCGGCGTGGGCGGCGGCGTCTCCGGCCAGCATCCGGGCAATTTCTTCCCGCCGCTCTTGGGTATTTAATACCGATACGGTGGTGATGGTCCTTCCGGCTTCGCTCTTTTTTTCTACCCTTAAATGATTATCGGCGCGAACCGCGATACTGGCAAGATGGGTAATACAAAAGATCTGTTTTAATTTGCCGATTTTAACCAGGTATTCCCCCACCGAAAGGGCTACTTCCCCTCCGATACCCGTATCAATTTCATCAAAAACCAGGGTCTCAATGGTATCCGCATCGGCCAGAACGGTTTTAATGGCCAACATCACCCGGGAAAGCTCCCCCCCCGAAGCTATCCGGGAAAGCTCTTTGAGGGGCTCCCCGGCGTTGGCGGAAATGAGGAATTCCACGTCCTCCGCCCCCCAGGGGCCGCAGGTCAGGTTCGGGCCGGGGCTCAAGCCGGGGCTCAAGCCCTTGGGGAGTACCGCCGCGGAAAACCGGGCCTGGGGCATACCGAGGCTCCCAAGGATCCCGGTTATCTTTTCCCCCAGTTTAAGGGCCCCGGCTTTCCGCTTACCGCTTAACGAAGCGGCCCGAAGGGCGATGTCCCGTTCCAGGGCGCCGATTTCGGCTTTGAGCTTTTCCCGGTTTTCCACGGCCTGGGAAAGGGTCTCGATTTCCTTTTCCGCCTCCTCCCGGTAACGGAGGAGGGCCCCTTCATCCGGGGGATTCCCCGGGGAGGGCGGGGAACCATATTTCTTTTTGAGCCGGTACAGCAGGGCAAGCCGTTCCTCCACCGTTTCCAACCGCTCCGGATCGTAACGTAAGGCGTTCCGGTAGGAACGGAGTTCTTCCGAGAGGTCTTCCGCCTCATAGTAGAGATCCTCCAGCCGTTTATACAGCGCCGTAAGCTCCCCGTCAATAGCCGCGGCCCCTTCCAGGGCGGAACGGGACCGCCGGGCCAGGCTCAGTACCGACGGCTCCGCATCAAAAAGGGAGGCGGCCGCCCCGTTTACCTGATCGGCGAGCTTTTCAAAGTCCGAGAGCCGCGCCGCTTCGGCCTCCAGTTCCCGGATTTCGCCGTTTTTGGGGGCGGCCCGGTTTATCTCATCCACCGCGTACCGGAGAATCTCGATCCGCGCCTCCCGGTCCCGCTCGGTATGGAGGGAGGTTTCCATGGCCTTTTTACGATCCGCCAATTCAAGAAAAACCCGGTTAAATTCCGCCGCCTCTTCCTCAAGCCCCGCGAAACGGTCCAGGTAACGGCGGTGGGTTTCCTTCCGTAACAGGGACTCGTGGGCGTGCTGTCCGTGGAGGTCGAAAAGGCAGGCCATGGATTCCGCCAGATCCGTCCGGGTCAGGGGCACGTTCTGAATATATATGGACCCCCGGCCGGAGGATTTTATGTTCCGCCGGACGATGAGTTTCCCGTCCTCGGTTTCAATTTCCCGCTCCTTGAGCCAGGCAAGGAGGTCCCGATTCTTGTCGTCCACGGATATCACCGCGGAGACCGCCGCCTCATCGCTGCCGGTACGGATCACCTCCGCATCCGCCTTGGCCCCCAGCAAAAAACTCAAGGAACCCACGATGATGGACTTTCCCGCGCCGGTTTCGCCGGTAAGGATGTTCAGGCCGTCCTCAAAGGAAAGGGTGAGGTTTTCGATAAGGGCATAGTTCCGTACGGAAAGTTCCTCAAGCATGGGGACCTCCGGACCAATTTAATTTAGAACGGAGGACCCGGTAAAAAACCTCCCGGTCCGAGGCGATAAGCAGGGCCTGGTAGGGGGCTTTTTGTATAAAGATCCGGTCCTTTGGTTCCAGGGGCTCGGTTATCTGGCCGTCCGCGGTTAACAATACCCCGCTCCGCTGTTCCGCTTCAACCTCCACGGTGATGGTTTCATGGGCGGGTACCACCATGGGCCGGTTGGACAGGGTGAAGGGGCAGATAGGGTTGATGATGACCGCCTCGATTTCGGGGTCCAGGATAGGCCCGCCGGCGGCCGCCGAATAGGCGGTAGACCCCGTGGGGGTGGCCACGATGAGGCCGTCGGACCGGAACTGCCCGATCCGGATATGATCCCCCGGTACGGCCGTCTCCGACGCCACCTGGAGCCGGATAAGTTTGGCAATCCCCGAAGCGGAAATAACGGCATCGTTCAGGCAGGCGGAACGGGCGATGATCCGCCCCCGGCGTTCCACGGTTATTTCCAGCATGAGCCGCCGGGAAATCAGGGCTTCCCCCCCGCTCCACCGGTCAAAAACCTCCGCCCATTCGTCGGGGGAGACCGCGGCAATAAAACCCAGGGAACCCAGGTTAATGGGAAGGATCGGGGTTCCCCGGGGGGCCATGGTCCGGGCGGCGTAAAGCACCGTACCGTCCCCCCCCAGGCTAAAACAGACGTCATAACCCGCACGGGGATCAAGTTCCGCTGTGCCTTCATAGGTAAACGCGGTAACTTCGATGTTTTTTTTGCCCAGTTCCCCGGTGATTTTTTCCGCCAGAATCGGGGCGTTTTTTTTATGGAGGTTGACGATCAACAACGCCCGTTTTATTTCCGGCATTCCAACTTTGCTCCTTCTTTTAAGGAAGGGATACGATGAGTTTTACCACCTTCCCGATTTCCGAAGAACCAAGCCTCGGGTACAGGGGGAACAGGACGGTCCGTAAGGACAGGGAATAGCTCTCGGGACACTGGGCCGGGGGGATTCCGCCGCTGCCGGCCACGGTATCATCAAAGGCGTTTTCCACGACGATTTCCTTCCGTTTGGCATAGGCCTTAACGTCCTTTGCGCCGGTTTCGAGGATCAGGGGGAAGGCGTAGTGGTTATATTCCGAATTTTCGGTTTCGCCGAATCGTTTATGCCGGGTCTGTAAGGCCGACTGGGTGTAGGCCTGGGCGATTTCCTTTCTTTTTTGAAGGTTTTTTGCCCCTTCCCGGAATTGTACCATCGCCATAGCGGCATTCATATCGGGAAGGCACAATTCGGGCAGGGGGTTCAGGTTCCGCAATACCGCCGCGTCCCGGCGGTTCACCGCGTATAAAAGGGCCCCCCCCCCGGCGGTAAGCATATCCCGTTCCTCAAGCCCCAAAATAGTCAAGGCCCCAAAGGAACCGGCCTTTGCCTCCCCCAAAAGGCCGCCGTAACCGCGGGAACAATCCTCAATTACCGGAAGCCCCAGGGCAACGATGGCGGGCATATCCGGCATAAAACCCAAAACATGGTGGACCACTATACAGCGGACCTCAAGCTCCGGGGGTTTCGCCGCCAGGGCCGCCTCAATGGTTTCCGGCCCCAGGGTACAGGTTGAAGGGAGGACGTCGCAATATACGGGGACGAGCCGCAGGCTTTCGATAACCTGGGCGTAATACCGGGGGGATAGGGCGGAGATCGCCACCCCCTGCCCGTCCTTTAGCCCCAGGGATTCCAGGGCCAGGCGCAGGGCGATGGCGGGGCTCCGCAGGGCCAAACTGTAATCATATTGAAGGTACTCCCGGGCGCCGGCGATCAGCAGCCGGCTTTGCTCCCCCGGGCCTATTTTATCCTCCACCAGGGCGGTAAGAACCGCATCCATCTCTTTCCGCCTGATGGTCGGAG
>JAITKD010000015.1 GCA_031278575.1 Spirochaetaceae bacterium
TCGTCAAAAAGAAACACTTCCCGGGGGGGCTTTTGGGTACAGCGGATTCTGCCCCGGAGGTTGGTTATCCGATTTTCCCGGTTAAGCCCCTTTTGTGTCCGCGAGGGAAGCCGTTTAAGGCAACGGCACACCGGCAGGTCCCGCGGACGGGGCTCCGGTTTCCGGCGCTGTTTTTCCAGCAACCGCGCCAGGTATTCAACCTGATCCCAGCCGTAAGCCCGCAGCTTTCCCGGCCGGGGGGGAACGGGTACCCAACCGGGGTTTTCCATCCCCTCCGGGGAAAAAGCGGAAAGGCTCTCCGTGAGCTGTTCCGCAAGAAAATTCCCCAGGCTTCGGAATTTACCGAATTTATAGGCCCGGAGAACCCTTTGGTACTTTCCCGTATAGGGGAAAACCGCAAAGGCCCGATCAAAATGGCGCGCCTCCCCCTCCCGGCAGGGAAGGCACCGATCCTTTTCGGATATCAGGGGGCGTCCGCAAAGGGAACAACGTTTTTCATCCCCCCGAAAGAGGGCGGCCTTACAATCCCCGCAAAGTCCGTACCGGGCATCCCCGGCGTCCAAAAGGAGTTTGCCGCAGACCGGACATTCGGAGGGGAAAACCCATTCCCGAATAAACGGAAAAAAATTTTGATGATCCATATCCCTTATATGCTACGGGCATACATGGCGCTTTAGTCAAACAAGGTGGGGAGATGTTTTTCCGTGCCCGGGGAATGGTTCCCCCTGGGGGTACGGCCCCCCCCCTTTGACTCCAACAGGGCCTTCCAGTCATGAATCCGGTGCAGCGCGTCTAAAGGGGTCATCCGGTTGAGATCCAGACTGAGGATATCCTCAAGAACGGCATCCTTTTCGGCCTGGCTATGGGTCTGTTCCCCGGAGCGTTCATCCGCCGCCGGTTTTGAAATATCCGGAAGGGCTTCGTGCAGGGCCTGTTCATTTTCCTTAAGCCGGGCCATGATCCGGGCGGCCTGCAGCAGAACCCGTTCGGGGAGCCCCGCCAGGCGGGCCACCGGAAGGCCATAAGATTCCCCGGCGGAACCTTCCTTTAATTTCCGCAAAAAAACAATTTCCCCATGCCGGTCCACAACCTCCATGGACCGGTTTGCCAAGGCGGGATGGGATATCAGCGACAATTCATGGTAATGGGTGGCAAAGAGGGTCCTGCATTTTATATGATCCAAAAGTTCCTCACATACCGCCCAGGCTATAGAAAGACCGTCGTTAGTACCGGTTCCCCTTCCCACCTCATCCATGATCACGAGGCTCCTTTCCGTGGCGGTGTGGAGGATATAGGCGGTTTCATTCATCTCTACCAAAAAGGTCGATTCCCCCCGGGCCAGGTTATCCGACGCCCCAACCCGGCAATAGATTCTATCCACCATACCTATTTCCGCTTCCTTGGCGGGGATAAAACTTCCTATTTGGGCCATGATCACGATCAGCGCGGTCTGGCGGAGATAGGTGGATTTACCCGCCATATTAGGCCCGGTAATGAGGGCAAAAAAGATCCCATCCCCGTCGAGGATCACGTCATTGGGGATAAATTCCCCCCGTTTTAAATGGGCCTCCACCACCGGATGGCGGCTTTCCAAAACCCGGATCCGGTTTTCCGTATTCACCAGGGGCCGGATCCAGCCCTGGGCGGTGGCGGCCCAGGCCAGGGACTGAGCGGTATCAAGTTCGGCGATACGCCGGGCAGCGGCGGACAGTTCCGGAATAAGCTCCTTGGCCTTGTTTCGGATCTCCAGAAAAAGTTTTTTTTCCAGTTCAATCACCTTATCGGAGGCTCCGTTGATTTCCGATTCCAGGGCGGCGAGTTTATCCGTGGTAAACCGTTCCCCGGAGACTATATTCTGGCGGCGGATAAACCGGGGGGGGACTTTGGATAAATTGGTCTTGGTTACCTCAAAAAAATACCCGATAAAACGGTTGTGCTGGATCTTAAGGTTCGGGATCCCCGTGGATTGCCGTTCTTCTTCCAAATAATCCTCAAGCATCTTCCGCCCATTATCCCGAAACTGCCGAAGGGTATCCAGTCCGGTATTAAACCCTTTTTTAATCAGGTTCCCTTCGGTGAGCAATATGGAAGGATCCTCCGCGATCCCCTGATCCAAAAGCTCCATCAGGCCCATAAGCCGCCCAAACCCCTGGGAAACAAGGGATGCGGCGGAGGAAGATTCAAAATCCAGATTCAGCGTCCCGCATAACCCTTCAACCGTCTTAAACGCCCCCAGGGCGTTTTTAATGGAAAGCATATCCTTGCCGTGGGCCCTATCCATGGCAAGCCGGGAACTAAGCCGTTCCAGATCCGGGGTTTTCCCCAAAAGATCCCGTAATGAGGCGAGATGTCCCTGATCATGATAGAGGATATCCACCATATCAAGCCGTTTGTTGATCCGGGCCGGATCCCGCAGGGGATGGAGCAGCCGCCATTTTAAAAGCCGCCTCCCCATGGAAGTTTTGGTCTCATCCAGAACCTCCAACAGGGAAAACCGCACATCCCCGTCCCGGAGGTTTTTGATAAGCTCCAGGTTCCGCTGGGTTGATTCGTCAATTCCCACATATTCGGATTCCCCGTAGAGACCGATGGTCCGTATATGGGGAAGCAGGCTTTTGGCGGTATTGTCCAGATAATCCAAAAGGGCCCCGGCGGAAATAATCTCCGGACTATCCTCCTCAAGGCCAAAACTTTTAAGGCTTACCGTTCCAAACTGTCGTTCAAGCCGGTCTTTACTCCGGTCCCGATCAAAAAGCCAATCCGCCCAGCGGTTTACCACCAGGCCGGGCCGTCCCAAGACCGCCTCCGCTAACCGGGGGTATTCTTCCAGCAGAGATTCCTGAACCACAATTTCCTTTACCTGGAGGCGTTCCAGCTCCAGCCGGATCCGTTCACCGGCTTCTTCAAAGGGAAAAGAGGTGGCATGAAAGTCCCCGGTGGAAAGCTCAATATAGGCGAAGGAAAGAAACCGGGCGGTTGAAGAAAGGGCGGAAAGGTAATTGGAACTTCCCTTTTCAAGATAGTCATCGTCCACCGTGGTTCCCGGGGTGATAACCTCGACCACTTCCCGTTCTATGATACCCCGGCCCCTGCCGGGTTCGGTAAGCTGTTCACAGATCGCTATCTTTTTCCCCAACCGTAACAAACGGGCAATATAAGACCGAGCCGCATGATACGGAATTCCGCACATGGGCAATCCGTTACGGCTTGTCAGGGTGAGATTAAGCAGGCGGGAAACTTCCAGGGCATCATCGGCGAACATTTCATAAAAATCTCCTAAACGAAAAAAAAGAACTTCTCCCTGATGCTCCCGTTTTATCCGCCTGTATTGATCCAGCATGGGACTCGAATCGGCAGAACTGATATGACCTCCTTACTACCTTACCGCCCGGCCTTGGCCGATAAACTTTGAATAAGTTTATCCGTTATATCCACGGTAGGGCTATACCAGATTATACTCGTATTATCTTTAAGGCTTAAAACCATGGTATACCCCTCGCTTTCCGCGATATAACGAATTTCAGTTAATATCTGATCCAAAAAGGTACTTGACCGGGCGAGCCGGTTTTTCTGATTTTCCAATTCGGCGGTTTTAAGCTGATAATACTCCTTGAGGTACTCCGATCTCCGGTTTACCTCATTTTCCAGCCGCAGGGCCTGTTCCCGGTCCCCCCGGGCCGCGGCCCCCGCATGGGAAACCCGTAATTCCTGAATTTCCTCAGTCATCCGGTCTATTTCAACCTGTACCTGGCGGCTGCGCTCTTCAAATTCCCGAACGGCCCGGGACTCCCGGAAAAAGGCGGTGTATACCTTGGCCATATCCACCACCGCGAACCGGGTAAGCTGCTGGGCCCCCAGGACTCCCCACCCCGTAAAAAAAATAACGAGGGCGCCTATCTTCTTCATCGTCACTACCTCTCTAATATGTGGATAACGCAAAGGATATGACAAAATCAATCCCCGAAGCGGGATTCGACGCATTACCCCCTATACTCCCCGGAATCCAGGTAAATGCCCCATCGATAAACATAAAACGTTTGGCAAAGATGAACCTAAAGGGGAATTGGGGTATGGCAAACCGCAGCCCCCCCCCAAAACTGAACCGCATATCATCAAGCTTAAATTCCTTAAAGAAGGTTTCCGGGGTCTCTTTGACCGCCGCCGCGTCAAAAAACAGGTCCACGGCCAGGATATTAGGCACCACGGGTATCCGGATCTCCGCCCAATTTTCCCACAGGGCCAGGCCGCGGTTAAGCCGCTGATCGGTCCATCCCCGTCCGATAAACATCCCATCCACCAATAATTTGTTCGCGTCCTCAATTATAACTTTGTCGTAAAGGGGCTGCCGGAAGATAAAGGAAACCCCCGTATGGACTCCGAACACCGCCTTTAAAGCATAATTATCCAAAATCTGAAAGTTAAAAAGGGTAAGAAAATATTCTAATTTGGTATCGGATTTAACATAGTGCTCCACCTCAAAGGGAAAAAACCCGTAAATTCCTAACCGCTGTATTCCGTAATAACCCGATGAGGGATCATAATAAATATCCCGCCGATCCAGCGAAATACTGGTCCACAGTGATTCCGCCGGAACCCAACGGTTGTTTCCTGAGCGAAGGGCGGGATCAAAGGGCCTCAGCAAATCGGCGTCATAACTATTGTATACCAGGGCGGAACGGATACCGCCGCCCAATCCAATGTCCCCAAAACGATACCCCGTGGAAAAACCCAGGGAAAGGCTCCATTGATCATAATTCATCAAAAACGCCGAGGGGGGGAGTTTGTTGTTACGTTCATATTCCGAATAGGAATCAAATCCGTCGGGAAAGGCGTAGGATTCGTCCCCATTAAAAATGGGGTCTAATTTATCCATCGCCGCCAGCCGTTTTGCGTGCTGAAAGGTAAAATCAAAGCCCCCCGACAGGGGAAGGCCTAAAAGCCACCGTTGGGTATACTCCAGGGAAAGGCTTTGCGTATCGGGGGAAACGGTCAGCCCGGCGCCGATGATGTTTCCCCGGCCAAGAAAGTTCCGATCATTCCATTTTACCAACCCCGATATGGGGAAGGTACCGGGATCCACGGTACCGGCAAAGGTTATCCCCAGTTGGACATCCGTAGTGGGCTGTTCTTCCACGGTAAAAATCAGATCCATCAGATTTTCGGCGCTTCCCTGGGGAGTATCGGGTTGTACCTGGGAAAAATATTGGAGATTATAGAGGTTCCGAAGCCCTTCCATTACCTTGGTTTTAGAAAATACATCCCCCGGTTCCAGGGGAATTTCCCGGAGTATCACTTCATCCTTAGTTTTTTCATTGCCCCGGATAATAATACGCTCAATATGGGCTCTGCTCCGTTCAATAATAGTAATATGATAAGAAACCAACCCTTCTTCGTCGCGTTTTTCATCCCGGGTTATGGTATTAAATATATACCCGTTTTCATAATAGAGATCCGCCACCCGCTGCAGGTCCGCCTCAACCCGCTGGGCGTTAATCGTCTCACCGGGTTTGGACCGGATCAAGGCGGATAACTGCTCGGTGGAAAAAATAAGATTCCCCTCAAAGGTAACCCCGTTAAACCGGTACATCCGTCCTTCGTTTATCCGAAAGATGATGGTAAGGTTATTATCCCCCTTTTCATCCTTCCGTATGTTTCGGATCACATCGGTTACCTCGGCGTCTATATATCCCCGATCCCGGTAATATTGGGTAATGACATTGATATCATCTAAAAGTTTTGACTCCTGAAAGGCGCCGTCGGCGATAAGATTTTTTCGTTTTAAGGATAACTGCCCCCGAAGGGTACCGGTAGAAAAAATAGAATTACCCTCAAATTCAAGGGATTCTATGGTTATTTTTTCCCCTTCGTTTACATAAAAAGTCAATATAATGGTTCCGTCTTTATCGGGTACCAATTCCGAACGAACCGTTATATCAGGGAAACCCTTTTCCAGGTACATATTGACGACGGCCAATTCATCTATCCGCAATTTAGCCTGATTAACCACATCGTTTACCTTAATGGAAATCGCGCTCTGTAAATTTGACCGGGTAATGGCGTTATTACCGGTAAAAACTATTCGGGAGACCACGGGCCGTTCTTTTACCGTAAATTTAATAATAATTTCACTGCCCGCCAAGTCCGAAGGTATCGCGTTGGGGGTAAGGTTCTCGAAATATTCAAGGGCATAGAGCTTCCCCTGAAGCTCCCAAAACAGGTCGTCATTAAACAAACGGCCGATATAGGGATTTATGACTTCTTCCAAATCCGGCAGCTTGACATGCCTGAGGCCATCAAAGACTATGTCCTTAATGGGTTTATCCTGATACCATTCACCAGCTTCCTGGGAAAAACAGGGAAAAACCAACAATAACATTAAAAAAGCCGCCAATCCAAAACGCATTAAAGCTCCTTCTTAATTAGCGTTGTTCAAAAACTTCAGTTTTTGAACAACTTCCGATAAAACCGACCCGGGAGAGAACCATGGGGGTCCTGAACAAGTCCATTGATCGCAGCCACCCGTTATACGGATAAAAACCCCTAACGGCGGTTTCAAAATCCGATGGTCCACCGGGCCAATCCTGAAACCGGCCCGTTAGTCTATTAAAATGACCGTCTCCAGGTCAAAGTAACCGCATGATCATTTACAAACATATATTCGGGATGACGGGGAATAAAATCCCATCGTATATCAAAAAGCGGATTTCGTAATTCTATACTAAAATCCGGTTCAAATGTATAGCCTCCCATGGTTTTTTTGTTTTCATCATACCGTAATGAAAACATAGATTGAAAAAACATATCGGATCCAATGTACTTACCTAAAAAAACAGCGGTATTGTCAAAATAGTTACTAACCCAGCTCATCCTGTTAACCGGGACATGGAGCCTGGTCACATCCAGGACGGCGTTTTGCAGTACCTGGGAACGGAAGGAAAACATATCCAACCGGGTAAAATCTCTGACATACCGTTCCAACCGCCTTACCACACGAAATTGGGCCAGAAAATCGGAGGACGCGGAGAGAACATTGGCCAAAACATCACTGCCCCCTGCCGTAGAAGGACCGGTCAAATTCTGCCCTAAAATCGAAATAATATCAATCTGAGAAAGGGGCGGATTTGATTCCAACCGGGGCGTAAAGGACCCTAAGGGGGATTGATCGATGATAAGGGATATGGTTACCGGCCCGTCACTGGAATGATCCCGGATTTCTGCCCGGGCGGATATCCGGGGTTCAAATTGAATTTCGTTTTCATTGAAGTAGAGGGTACCCTCCCGAAGATAAAAACTCCGCTGAATGTAAAAAATTTCTCCGCTCCGCAGTTTCACCTCCCCCACCACGGCATACCGTCTGGTTTGGGAATCGCTTTTCAACTGCAGGCTTGTCCCCCTATCCGCATAGGCCTGGATGATGGGATAATCCGCGTTAGGCCAGAGAAATTCAACCTTGTTTCCGGTTCTGATGAGAATATCCGTAATTACCGGTATCGACAGGGGGTCAAAAGATTCCGCCGACGTCTCACCGGTAAATCCTTGGGGGTCCAGGGTTATTTCCGTATCATGACCGGTTAAATCCCCGATTATCTTCAGGGTGTTATTTTCCATGGACACCGCTAATTCCCCCGAAACTAAGCCCTGGGCCTTAACTCCCCCCACCTCAAGCCCAAAGGGGATGGCCTGCTCCTGAACGGCCTGGATGTCTATGGAAAAGTTGTTGGGTATCCACCGATCAAAACGGAACCAGCCGCTGACCTTCCCTTGGCCGGAACCGACCTTAGCGTCCAGGGGGCCAAAGGTCATCATCGTCCCGTCCAACAATAAGGCAATCGGCGTCGGGCCTATCTCCTCGGTAAGAAATTTGGGGATCCGGATCCGAATCCCCGTACCCTGGGCGGTTCCGAAAAACTCAGGATCCCCCACGGGCCCCTTAATATCCACCATTGCGGCAAGGTACCCCCCGGTGAATTCGACATCCTTAAATGAAATAAACGACCAAAGGAAACCCAGATCAATATTCAGATCCGAAGATTGGGCGTTTATGATCCCGCCGGCGACGGTACCGGAAACAGAACCCCGGATCGGCGACGGGTTGGAAAGGCCCGCATAAAAAAGACCGTCATTGGATATCCGCACCCGGATCATTTCATCAGGACCGCCGGAAAAGGAAATGAGGGATTCGGTACGGGAAAAAACGAAAAGGAAGGGGGCCCGGGATTCGAGGGTATTGAGGCGCATATGGCTTATCAATAAGGCGCCGTCAAAGGAATTGAGCGCCTGGTTTATATCAAACCAGGAATCCAGGGGATTAAAAGAAGCCTTCGCCGTAAAGGACACATCCACATCCCGGCCGAGAGCGGTTCCCTTGACGCGGGCATCCATTTCAGCCAGGGGTGTTTTATAATTCATCTTGAAATAGGGAAATTCAACGGTAAGATCGCCATAGGCAACCTGTAAATTCTCGATAAAACATTCATCCGCTTTCAGGGTTCCCTGGGCGGACGCGCGAACCGGCGTTTCCCCTACCCATGCGCTTACGGAGGATAGGGAAACCCCCACCAGAAAAGAATCCCAGGAATTCCAACGTATGTCTATAAGACCGGTAACCAGGATATTATTGGAATTTCGTATTATCCGGCCGAGCCGAATCTGGGAGACATTCAGATGAAGTTCAAGGGAACCGCCGTTAAAACCCCCATCCATGGTAAATTTTTCGTCATTTTCGGAATTAACCATGGTAATAGTACCTGAAATTTCGGAGAAATCATTCGCCCATGACAATAAGGCCCGGCCGGATAATAAACCCTGACCGTCATCAAACAGGAGTTCAGAAAACACCGCCCCGTCCTGATCCCCCCGGCCCATAAGGTGTATCGCCGTTATGGGAGAAACGGAGGTGGACAGATCCCGAACTTCCAATCGGCTGATGTCAAAAGACCATTGGGTTTCCGATTCATAACTCATGGAAAAAAAGAGGGTCAACCAGGCGAACTGGCCGTTTATTTGAATGGGAAACGCGGTGGTTTCTATATGTCCCGAGTAACCGCCAAAATTCGTTTTATCCACATAAACCGAAACTCCGTAGACACCCTGATCGATATAGGCCGTACCGCCCTGAATATTCAAGGAGCGCTGCTCCAGAACAAACCCTTCAAAATAATAGGACGTATCCGCATAAACAACTTGCAGGGAAAACGGAATATCCTGGAGGTTAGAAAAATCGGCGGAACCGGAAACCGTGGTCTGTCCGTCGGCCCAAAGGATCCGGCCTTCTTCCAGATCAAACCGCTGGTCCGTGCCGGACAGAGAAAAAACGGAAACTATGTTCTGCTTCCCCCCGTAGGCGACCACAAAACTGGGGGCATTATACAACACCTGCTTAAAATCGGTTTGGACGAATAGTTCGGTAGTTATCGATATATCCTCAACCAGACCGGCGGCCAATTCGGGGACAACCGGTATTTCCCTAAAGGGTCTAACCATGTCGATCAGCGCCATAAGGGAAAAGGCGTCCAAGATAAAACTTACCTGAAGCCCCCGGGGATCAAAATTATAGGAGCCGTCCAGGAGCAGTTGACTTAACCGGACATCCTCGTAGGATTCGATATTATCGAACCGCAGGGCCGATACAAAAAAGTTTAACCCCTGATCTTCCCACTGAATTACCGCATCCAGGTCGGATATTAATACGGAACCCAGGGAAATATCCTCCCCCAAAAGCGTAAACTCCCGGCCTTCGGTACTGACGCTAAAATCTCCGTCAACCCTGCCGTCCCCGGAGAGGGTCAAATTGGAAATAGAGATAGCCCCGTCCAGGGTCCAGGGATCAAAGCCGATTCCCCCTGAAAACCCCAGGCTCCCCATGGGGGTATTCAGGACCGCCTTATCCAGGGCAGCATACCGGTGATCCCCCTTTCCGGTTATATGAAAAGACGTATCCCCTATATCCACGGCCATATTGGCCGGCACATTCCCGGAAAAATCCAGCATATAGGTTAGATCTCCCTCCGGTTTCAACTCAAAGGAGGCGGCGCCGGTGGTACGCAGGTCAAGCCAAGAATTGTACTTTGCCCAAGGACCCGCAAAGGAAAACAACTCCCTCAATAAAAAGTCTTCGGATTGGAATTCCCCCGAAAGTGTTCCTGAATCAAGTTCATAGCCTATATGCAAATCAAAAGGGATATGGTCATCAATTTTTCTGACCTCGATTTTACCTTCCGCGAAGATACTATTTACCGTCAAAGAACGGAGATTGAACAGATCCGTTTCAAAGGACGGAATATTCAAGGTAACCAGTCCGTTTTGCAGATCCCCCGAAAACTCACCCTTTATTTTACCGGAAAAATCCGCCTTCAGCGCCCGGTTAAAAAGCCCGTCTAAAAAAACATCCACATTCCATTGGCCTTGAACCCTGATCTGTTCCCGCTGTACGGAAAGGTTAAAGGCCACGTTATCGGCGGTAACGCCGTTTGCTCCATCCACGAAGGCGCATTTTCCCCCCTTAATCCGAATATCCAGGTTTTCAGGCAGAAATTCCGTACTCCAACTGTTTATCTCCGCGAAAAGCAGATCCTTATAGGGGGATAGGATGGACCATAAATCGGCGTCCCGTTCCGAATTCACGGCTATCACCGGCTTATCGATAAGTACGGATTTAATGGATGCCGCCATATCCCCCTTCAAAAGTTTCCAGGGAGAATAGGAAATCCGCAGCCGTGAAATGACCATGACCGGTTCCGTATTGATCCCGGAGATTCGGATATTCCGTATGTCCATAGTCCCAAAAATAGAAGGCCCCATGGAGGCGTAGCGGATCTTACGGTTAATTACGTTCTCCGCTTGGGTGATACCGTAATCCCGAAGTTCGGTCATACGGCTGGTCATAGCCGCCTGTAAGGGCCGCAATACCAGGGTGGTTGCTATTATAAGAACCAAGAAAGCGAAAAACTCTATACTAAATCGAATCAAACGATAACCGGTTTGTTTATGGAACCTACCGGCTTGTCGTTCCACAAAATTAACCACCAATGATCCTCAATATAACCGCTGCTCCCCGGCAATTTTATTCGCCACGGGGTCTAATACCCCGCCCTTCGGGGCGGTTGGATTTGGTAACACCAACAAAAAAATGGTAGTAGCCCCACCGTTAACTAACTTCCTTACAGAACGAATCTCTTAAGGCAACGATGATTAACTTGACGCTAATCATCGTTGCCCTATGTTACGCTTACAAGATGCCGCCCTTTAGGGCGGGGAGGTTCATTAACCCGAAGGCCCCCTCATTAACCAGGTCTTGAATCATCTTTTCCTTTAAGACTAGTATAATGAAGATACCATGAATATGCAAAAAATACCATGCCATGATATAACAGTACCATGAATATATTCCGCAATTTTGTTGTTTTTGAGGGCGGCGACGGAAGCGGCACCTCAACCCAAATTGAACTGCTCCGGGGGCGTTTTCAGTCCGGGCCGGGGGAGGGGCTTCCGGCCCTTTTTACCACCTTTGAACCAACGGATAACCCCATAGGCCGGATGATCCGTCAAGCCCTGGGTGGAACCCTGCCCTTACAGCCCGAAACGATTGCCCGGCTTTTCGCGGCGGATAGAAACGAACACCTCTTCGGGGCCGGGGGCGTCAGGGAACACTGCCTGGGGGGAGATCTGGTAGTGTCGGACCGTTACGTCCCCTCCTCCCTGGTTTATCAGGGTATAGACTGCGGGGAAAATTTACCCGCCCTTTTGAACCGGGATTTTCCCCTCCCGGAATTGCTCCTTTTTTTTGATATTGACCCGAATATCGCCCTCCGGCGGCTGGAAAAACGGCCAAACCGGGATCTTTATGAGTACCTTGACGTTCAGATCCTGGTACGGGAACGGTATAAGGCCCTGCTCCCGGCCTATGCCGCCGGGGGAGTCCGGTTGGAATTCCTGGACGCCTCAAAACCGGCGGAAGAAGTGGCGGAGGAGGTCTGGAGGGTTTTACGGAAACTGCCGATATTTAAAAAATGAGGAACGCGCGGTGAAAAGAGCCGGGGGACAGCGGTTTTTGGGGATTTTATTTGCCGGGGTTTTGTTATGCGCCCTGAATGCCCCGGCCCTAAACGCCTATTTGGTCCGGTATAAAGAACAGTTTTTTAAACTCTATCACCTCCACTATATTCAATACCCCGATGATACTATGGAAAACATCTATTGGCTTGAACGGGCGGTTCAGGCGGATTTTGCCAACCCCCTCTATGCTATGGCCCGGATCGAAAACGAAACCCAGTGGGAAAAATACCGGTACCTCTTTATGATGCATGTAAACCTCAAACTGATAGAACAGTACCTGTTCCTGGGGAACAAATGGAACAAGCGGAACGCCTATTTCTACAACGCCCCCTGGAAGGAACAAAACCTGGAAAGCCTGGAAACCGCGGAAACCTGTTTCCGTACCGCCCTCTACTACTGGAAGGAGGCGGTTGAATGGGGGCTGAAAGCCCAGGACCGGAAATTCCGGTTTATCAACCTTACCCAAGTTCAATTTTGGGAGGATGAGGCGGGCAGGATCGAAAATAAATCCCTGGATTACGAGAAAATCATCAACCGGGAACTGACGTTGCTCCAAACTGTCCGGGAACGTTTCCGGGCCATGGATGAAAACACTTATTGATCGGATTTTCCTGCCATTCCCGATAGCACACGTCTAAAAACTTTAGGGAAACGCTGATTAACTTGACGCTCATCGCGTTTCCCTAATGTATTTGCTCATTTCATTGCGCAAATGGGGTAAACTTTGTTTACCTTGCGTTAAAGGAGCGCCGATTTATTCTCGATTGAATAAATCAGCGCTTCCTTAG